>NZ_JACJQU010000035.1 GCF_014696825.1 Anabaena sphaerica FACHB-251
GTCTATCTTTGATAGAAACTCAGTAGAGAGGCTTGTAGTTAGCCCTGTAAGGTGTAGGCCTTACCAAGCTAGAAATATTTGACTATATTTTTAGTAACTATTGAATTACTAATTAGCAATTACCAATTATGCTTCCCTTCATTCGTTCCGATTTAGCTCAATTTACTGCTTACAAACCCCACCCCAGTAGCGGTACAGCAGAACCAGTTTGCACTCTCTTTGATCGACTGGATACTAATGAAAGCCCCTATGATTTGCCACCAGAAATAAAAGAAAAATTGGCGTGGACTTTTCAACAAGTTATTGAAAGTAATCGTTATCCTGATGGTGGACATGAAACACTTAAAGAAGCGATCGCCGAATATGTCAATGAGTCAGCTAACCTTTCATCCTCCGGTTTCACTGCTGCTAATATTTCCGTAGGTAATGGTTCTGATGAACTTATTCGTTCTCTATTAATTGTCACCTGTTTAGGGGGAGAAGGTTCTATTTTAGTTGCCAATCCCACTTTTTCCATGTACGGGATTTTGGCGCAAACCCTGGGTATTCCTGTCGTGAGTGTGGGTAGAAATGAAAGCAATTTTGAAATAGACTTAAAAGCTGCACAGTCAGCAATTGAACAAACTTCAAATCCTCCTATTCGGGTGGTTTTTGTCGTTCATCCCAATTCCCCAACAGCTAATTGTTTAACTGCGGCAGAATTAGCATGGTTAAAAAGTCTGCCAGAGGAGATTTTGGTAGTTATTGATGAAGCTTACTTTGAATTTAGCCAAACTACCTTAGTTGGGGAATTACCACAGCACCCAAACTGGGTAGTGCTGCGGACTTTTTCTAAAGCTTTTCGGTTAGCAGCCATGCGAGTTGGCTATTGTGTAGGTAATGCCGATGCGATCGCCATTTTAGAAAAAGTCCGTCTCCCCTACAATTTACCCAGTTTTTCCCTTGCTGCCGCTTTAGTTGCTTTACAAAATCGCCAACTTTTGCTGAGTTCCATTCCCCAAACCCTAAGTGAACGAAGTAAGCTCATCAGTGCTTTATCTCCACATCCAGCATTAGAAATTACAGCTAGTGATACCAACTTTATTTACTTGCGTCTTCAACCCAATACATATCAACCAGTAGATGCAGCGTTAAAAAGCCTCAACCAAAAACTCAGAAATGAAGGAACTCTTGTACGGTTACTTCCTGGGGGATTACGAATTACTGTCGGAACACCAGAAGAAAATACTCGTACCCTGACGCGGTTACAAGCTGCTTTAGCCAACCTAGAATATTAACTATTCATAATCAGAACATTCGTCTAAATCACTGCCCAGACGGCGCACTATTGACACCGTTTGCGGCAACACACCCACTAACATAGAAAAGGCAACATCTGGCAGATCAGCAACCATTTCTGCTGGAAAATACTGTTCAAATTGTTCAAGAATTTTCTGTACTCTTTGTGCGGGAACTGAATTTTCTGTAATTTGTTTGATTAAGCGAATCCATTGTCTTCTAATCAAGTAAGCCTTCTGACGATCTTCATGAGATTCAGGTTCTAATAAAGAGAGATTACCTACAGGTAGTACAAATTGACAATCCCGATCATAATCGCCACCTACAACTGCACCTGGTCCAGCAAACTCTGCATGATAGCTTTTAAAGATTATTAACCCATTGCGCTTACGACTATTAACTATGAAAACTTTTCCGCTGTGCAACGACGCAAGAATATCATACCTGTGCGATCGCTCAGTTCCATCTCGCATGGCAAGGTTGTCCGGGAAAATAGTTTCAGGGCAATAAGTTGATACCATAGCAGCCTGATAGCGTCGGCGTTGTTCGCTATCCATGTTTTCTCAAACTTTTAATGAATGTGGTATGAATATGCACTTTAAAACGTCAACGAACTAGCTGTTTAATTAAATCAAGTTTCAAATTATGCTCGTCTGATTAAGAATTGTCTGCCAACCGCAACTAAATTGATGGCTGAAAAAGTGTTGTTCTAAAATTAATAATAATATTTTATGGGATTGAGGTGGATTTGTCTCCAACTCTAGGAATCTTTTCTTAAAGTTTTCATAAAGATGAAATTTGCCATAATAAAGTTAAGATGAGGACTGCTAGAACCACAAGTGTTGAATATTAAGAAAATCTAAAGGAAAGTACATATTTTAGCTGATTACGCATATAAACATGTGCTTAATATTACGTCTGTCAGAGTTTCAACTGCTTTATAGCGTTTTCCAGTCTAATGAAGTACACACCAATTTATTCCCTGTTAAGAGTTAAGAGTTCCCTAAAACTAAAGAACTTTGTACCTCACGAGCATGGGAACTGCTATATTCTCAAAAAGGTATTGTAAAACATAAGCCTTTTTCTTGGCACTGTATTCACCTTTTATAGGTCTGAATCTCTGGATTTATCCAGATTTTAGGTTTATTCAGCAGCCTCTAATTATGGAGTTCCCTACACACCCCTTTCATTTATTTGTCAGGTGTTTATGCAAGAAAATCTGCCGTGAGGGATAGAGAAAAAAGCTGTGCCAATGAGATTCAACTTTATACACCCGATATCCCAGCTTGAAATATAGCTGCCTAGCTTGATGGTTATTTTCCAAGACATGAAGATACAAATCGTCAAATCCCCAGTCTTGGCAAACTTGTTCACAACCAATCAGTAAACTAGAAGCCAAACCATGCCTACGGTATTTTGGGTGAACAGCTAAATTAGACAAGTAGGGAAAACGCTTGTGAACATTTGCCCAATTATCGCTAAAGCGTACACCTAGTTCTACAGTTCCCAGTATTTGATTAGTGGCACTCGGACTAGTGTCAACAGCCACCAAACAAACCTGATGAGGTGTCATTGACGCTAGACGATGCCTTAAGTCTTCATAAATACCCAAACGGAATAATGGAAAAGCCCATCCCCATAAACCTTTTTGGGAGTGAAAGCTTTCAGCAATTATTTGGGCAATACCAGGCAAATCAGCAGATGTAGCTGCACGGATTTGGAATTGACAGGAATTTGGGATGCGTGCATCTGTAGACTGTTGACGATGTGGGTGAAAAAACCAGGATTTCAAAGCTAGTTTAGGATTAAGTTTATTTAACGAAAATTTACTTAAGTATGGCTCTGTCATCAGTTCATACCCATATTCAAGGTTTCACCCCAAAGTGATAGAACAGAGGATCGGCACTGGAATTGCTGGCACAAGAGGGAGACATCGCAGTGATCATCTCCGATCAACGGATGCCGATGATGAGCGGTACAGAATTTTTGAGCCTAACAGCAACTCAATACCCAGATATTATTCGGATTATTCTAACTGGCTACACCGATGTTGAAGACTTGGTGGAAGCTATTAATTCTGGCAAGGTATTTAAATATGTTACGAAGCCCTGGGAAGCTGAAGAACTTAAGGCTGTAGTCCGCCAAGCTTTGGACACCCATAATGTCCTCAAAGCCAGAACTCGCGAACTCACTCGTACACTGCGTAGAGAATCTCTGCTCAATACTGTCACTAATACTATTCGTAGCGCCCTGGACTATCGGCAAATTTTACAAACCATTGTCGATACAGTAGGGCATATGTTGGAGGTGGATGTGTGCCTGTTGCGTCCCTTCCAGGATGAGCAATTGGCAGATGAAGGATTTATCTACCAAAAATCTGCTCAAGAAACATTTCCGGAGCAACAGAGATGGGCTGATGGGAAAAATAATTCTTCTTTCCACCCAATAGCTGAAGGTAATGAAAGGCCATCCATCGAGAATCTAGACTCCATCACCCCATTACCTCTTTTGGCTCAGACAGTTTGGGAAATCGGTGAAGTGCAGGTAATTCATGATGTGGCTGGTGATGAGCGCATCCAAGGTGATGAAGAACGGGCTGCGGCTTTTAGCGATGCCAATATCTGCTCTAGTTTAGTTGTACCACTGATTTGTCAACAAGAACTAAGAGCAGTATTAGCTTTACATCAGTGTTATCAATCGCGTATTTGGGAAGAGGAAGAGGTACAACTGGTATCAATTGTCGCTGACCAGGCTGCGTTGGCTTTGTCTCAAGCCTATGCTTATGAACAAGTAGAAGCTTTAGCAAAGAGAGAAGCTTTAATTAATACAATTACTAGAGAAATTCGCTCTAGTCTAGACCCACAAGATATATTTTCAGCCATAACCCAGCGATTGGGAAAAGCTTTACACGTAGATGGTTGTGTTCTGTCTTTATGGACACAGGAAGATGAATTTGTCCAATGTGTAGGTTTGTATGACAGTTCTAAACATTTAGATCATTTTTCAGAAAATCAGATCAGCAGGAATCGCCAATCTTTAACTCAGCACTTATCCAGTTCCCAAGCCCCGATCCAGAAAAATCCTATTCTAAAAGAAATATTAAAGACAAAAGAGCCTGTGGTAATTACGGATATAACTCACTCGCCCGCAGATGTCCAGGCTTTTGATTTACCGTTGAAAATGCGACCGCGATCGCTCATGGTCGTTCCCCTACTAATTGATGGCCAATGTATCGGTAGTATTACGCTGAGAGAAGGTGATAAAATCCGTAAGTGGCTACCCTCAGAAATTGAACTAACCAAATCAGTAGCAGCCCAAGCAGCGATCGCCGTTCAACAATCACGCTTATACCAAACAACTCGTGAACAAGCGGAACGTTTAATCCAACTAGATAGACAAAAAACCGAATTTTTCCAAAATATCTCCCATGAATTTCGGACTCCCATCACCTTGATTCAAGGACCACTGGAGTCAGCAGTGGAAATGGGTGAAGGGTTATCCCATGCCCAAAGTACGATCGCCCTCCGCAATTCTCGCCGTCTCCTGCGATTGGTAAATCAGCTGCTAGATTTACAACGCCTAGACGCTGGTAGAATGCAACCGAGTTTCCACCCTTGCAATTTTGTCGAATTTGTTACCCAAATTGTTGAATCATTTCGTCCCTATTGTGAGAAAAAGGGGCTGAGAGTCGTTACTGATTTGTTTGAATGCCCGACAGTCTACTTGGATATGGAAAAATTTGACAAGGTAGTTTATAATCTGTTGTCAAATGCCATGAAATTTACTCCCAATGGAGGTAAAATCACTGTTAGATTGTTCAATGATGGTAATGCCTGTATTTTGCAAATTCAAGATACAGGAATTGGCATTCTTCCCGAACAAATTCCCCACCTATTTGAGCGGTTCCGTCAAGCTGAAGGCTCAGAAAACCGCAGCTATGAAGGCAGTGGATTGGGTTTATCCCTAGTTAAAGAATTGGTAGAACTGCACGGTGGCGAAGTCAGAGTACAATCAGTTTATGGACAAGGTACTCAATTTAGCATCCGTCTGTTGACTGGCCCAGATCACTTACCTCCAGAGCAGTTACTAGATACACCATACGAATTAAATATCAGCCGTGCCAATGTAGAATTAGCTGATCTAGAACACTTAGAATCAACAGCAGACAATACAGAATTTACCAGCAGAAATTTATCACCCAGTTTACAAACTGGAGACTCTAACGGACAAGTTCATACTCACCCATCTACTGAGCAATTAATCTTAGTCGTAGACGATAACCCAGATATGCGAGCTTATGTGTCAGAAATTCTCCGTCACAATGGCTATCAAGTAGCTACTGCTCGTAACGGTTACGAAGGATATAATTTAGCACGAGAAATTCTTCCCAGCCTGATCATTACTGACTTAATGATGCCCTTGGTGACGGGACTAGAAATGATTCAGATGATCCGCACCGATGATATGATGCGTGGTACACCCATGATTCTCCTCACGGCAAAGGCTGATGAGGAAACTCGCATTGAAGGAACAGAATATGGTGCAGATGCTTATTTAGCTAAACCATTTAATGACCGGGAACTTCTAGCAGAGGCACGCAATCTTTTAGCCTTGAAGGAAAATGAAAAACGCGTCTTGGAATTAAACACCTACCTGACAGAATCAGTACTCAAACGCTTTTTACCATCTGCTTTAGTCAAGAAAGCAGCTTCTGGAACTTTGTCCCTAGATTTGCGGCCAGAACCGCGCTTAGTTACAGTTTTGTTTAGTGACATTGTGGGTTTTACTCAGCTATCCAATACTCTCAGATCCCGAAAAGTCGCAGAGGTGCTGAATGAATATTTAGAAATCATGACCAAAGTTGTTTTTAACAATGGTGGTACTGTGGATAAATTTATGGGCGATGCTATCTTAGCCTTGTACGGAGCGCCAGAAGAACTAACACCAAATGAACAGGTACGTCGTGCTATCAATACTGCCAGAGGAATGCAACGTGCTTTAGTTACTTTAAATAAGCGTTGGCTCGAACAAGGTATATTTGAAACTGATGGGCGCAAAGGCGTACAGTTTCGCTGTGGCATCCACCAAGGTACAGCAGTTGTAGGAATGTTTGGTAGTGAAGAACGTGCTGATTATACAGCGATTGGTCCGAGTGTAAATATTGCTGCTAGGTTACAAGCTGCGGCTGTCCCTGGTACTATCTTGGTTTCTGCTGCTGTTGCAGATTATTTACAGGAAGAAGAAATTACTAAAGGCAGTCCTCTGGAACTGAAAGGAATAGATGAAACAGTTCTCACCTTTGTAGTAAGAACAGATTTAGATAGCTATATAACTAATGACTCAAGTTCTACTGGATCATAAAGCATGAATAGTGTCAAATCCAGTTTTAATTTGCACGATGATACCATCAATTACAAACATACTGATCCACCTTGGTTGTGGATCACTGTATTTATAGGTTCGATTTCCCTGCATTTGTTGGTGTTTTGGTTTTTACGATCATCTGATCAATTTAGACCTTGGATTCCTCAATCTAGTCAAGATCAGATTGCTGTTGATTTGATAGATATTTCCCCTCAAGAAGAGTTAAACACTCAACCCAAGTCAACGGCTACAACAGTTAAACCGACACTTTCCCCTTCAACTCAAAGGTCTGTTGCAGCGTCTTTACCAAAAACATCGTCCACTAGTCCCGAAAAACTAGATGATGAGGCTATAAATTCTGACTTTAATATCTCACAGCAGCGTGAAAGCCAAAATACTGAAGTTAATAATCAACCAATAGACTCCAAACCAACACCTACATTTACACCTCAAGTAAAATTTACGCCCAACCCCACATCTACACAAATACCTACATTTACACCTCAAGTAAAATTTACACCCCAAGTAAAATTTACGCCCAACCCCGCATCTACACAAACAGTTCCTTTAGATGATCTTCCCTGGAACCGTCGTCAAGAAGTCAAGCTGGGAAAGGGAACTGTATTACCAAATGATATTCCCTCCACTTCACCAACTCCGACTTCAGAAACTTCACCAACTCCGACTTCAGAAACTTCACCAACTCCGACTTCAGAAACTTCACCAACTCCGACTTCAGAAACTTCACCAACTCCGACTTCAGAAACTTCACCAACTCCGACTTCAGAAACTTCACCAACTCCGACTTCAGAAACTTCACCAACTCCGACTTCAGAAACTTCACCAGTTTCAACCGGAGGTGGTGCGTTGGCTAATGTTGATCCTATACTGAAAGATGAAGTAGAGCAATTAAGACAACAACAAAAATTAAGAGTTGACGCTTTACCTGATGTTTTGGCAGAATACCAAGGAAGTCGCAGCAAGGAATTAGAACTTAATTTTAGTCCCAGTGATTCTGGACTGAAGCCAGCAAATATACTAGCTAGTTTGGTGATTGATAAAAATGGCAACTTTCAACAAGCGATAGTTATCACTATTGAACCTGCCACACTCCGCAGTGAAAACAATATTTATGAGCAAGCACTAAATGATATTTTTAAACAAGAAAGTTTTGTGGCTGCTTATAATGAAGATGGATCAAAACCAGAGTTAAGTAATTTATATGTGCGGATCAGAATTGAGCCAATAAATTCTCAATAAGGACTTGTAATTTCAGGAAGGCTGTGCTATATTTAAATAGCTGGAAATTTGCGGGTGTAGTTTAGTGGTAAAACTTTAGCCTTCCAAGCTAATAATGCGGGTTCGATTCCCGCCACCCGCTTTAGAAACTTGAATGAGTAAACCTCTAAGGTATACAGAGGGAGAATATCAGCGTGTTAAGGGCGCTTATAGAAAGGGCGGGGAGACCCCGCCCCTACAAGGGTTGTGGATTTTATCGTAAACGCACACCAGGGATATTTACAGGAATGCGGTTTCTAATTTCTTGTTCAACTTTATCTTTGACAACATTGGTAAGGGCGTTAACAGCAACTTTGGCAAAATCAGCGTTTACTGTCACACCAACATCAAACATACAACCTTTATTTTACTGATATTTTACAGAGGACATGACAAAGTATAATTCCATTGAGTTGTTGATTTGTCTGGATTACCTGTTACCGTAACTGTCACTGTATTTGAGTTTCCAATAAATGAAATTGATTTTGTTCCAGTAACTGATACAAATCCAGTATCTATAATGACTTTTCCTTCATAAAAAACTTGTAATCTACCAGGAACTGGTTTCATGTCATAAGAAACACTAATATTCCCCCTGCTAGATGTCTTTATCTGTGTTTATCTGCGGTTAATTATTCTTGATATCTTAATTCTATGGAACTTCATATCAATTTGGTATGAATCATGGGTGAGAGATTGAGTTAAAAAAATATCACTGTACAAGTTTTCCAGTGATAAGTAGATTTGGGTGATTTTTAATAGATAGCTGTCACATACAGATAAAAACTGTGATAGAACTATAATATTTAACCGAACCTACCGCTGATGTAAGCCTTTGTATCTTCTTGTTGCGGATCGTTGAAAATTAATTCAGTCGGCGCGTATTCTACTAAATAACCTGTACGTCCACCTTTGTCCGAGGTTTTGACGTTGAAGAAAGCAGTTTTATCAGAAACCCGTGCGGCTTGCTGCATATTGTGGGTAACGATAACAATAGTGTATTGTTTTTTGAGTTCGTGAATTAGTTCTTCAACCCGCAAAGTAGAAATGGGATCAAGAGCAGAACATGGTTCATCCATGAGTATAACTTCTGGTTGAACAGCGATCGCTCTGGCAATACATAATCTTTGCTGTTGTCCACCAGAGAGAGACAAACCACTTTGGTTAAGCTTATCTTTCACCTCATCCCACAAAGCTGCTTGTCGCAGACTCCGTTCTACCAATTCATCAATATTGCCTCTGTAGCCATTAATTCTAGCACCAAAAGCAATATTTTCTTTAATGGATTTGGGAAAAGGGTTTGGTCTTTGAAACACCATCCCGATGCGACGACGTACTTCTACCGGATCGATTTCAGGTGCATACAAATTCCTATCGTAAAAATAAACCTTACCTTCGGCACGAAATGAATCAATCAAATCGTTAAGACGATTATAGCAACGTAATAATGTACTCTTACCACAACCAGAAGGTCCAATAAAAGCTGTAACTTGATTTTTGGGAATATCTAACCAAATATTCTGTACAGCTAAAAAGTTCCCGTAATAAATGTTGAGGTTTTCTGTGCGTAAAACCGTTTCAGTACCATTCATCGTACTAGCGTTAGTAGCCATAAATAGTTTAGGGTTGGGTTGTAAAGATGATTTAGGCATCCTGTTGATGATATTTTGTTAAGCTTTTTGCCTGGTTGCCCAGCGAGCGATGATACTTGTAATCAGAACCATCAAAACCAAAATCAGAGAAGCTGCCCAAGCTAATGACTGCCAATTTTGGAATGGTGAAATGGCGAAGTTGTAAACTAAAACCGCGAGAGAAGCTGTAGGTTTGAGCAAACCATCAGGCCAAAAAGATGAAAAGAGCGCAGTAAACAGTAATGGTGCTGTTTCTCCTGATGCTCTGGCGATCGCTAAAGTGGAACCAGTGACAATTGCTGGTAAAGCCGATGGTAATACTACCTGTGTTACGGTTTGAAAGTTGGTTGCTCCTAACCCTAAAGACGCTTGTCGTAAATCTTGGGGTACTAGCTGTAAAGCCTCATCTGTAGTACGGATAATAATTGGTAACATTAAAATTGCTAAGGCAAACCCACCACCCAAAGCCGAGTAAGAGCCTAACTTTAGATTTGTCAAAGTTAAAACTACAATACCATAGGCAAATACACCAACAATAATCGAGGGAACTCCACTCAATACATTAGTAGCAAAGCGTACCCATCGAGCAATTTTACCAGCACTAAACTCTGTCAAATAGATAGCCGCTAAGACCCCAGTAGGTATACTGATTACAGCTGCAATACCAACCATCAGCAAAGTTCCCAAAATGGCATTACCGAAGCCGCCACCCTGTCGAAAAGGAGCAGGAGGTAGTTGAGTAAATACACTTATATTGATACTGCTAAAGCCTTTAAACAGCACATAAGAAAGCACAGCTAACAAAGGAAACAGCGCCAAGGCTCCACAAATAAATGCTACGACGGTCATCACCGTGTTAAATAAGGTTCGCAAAGACGTAGGGGAGCGAGTTAGTCTGCTTTCGGGAAAAAGAGAAGTCATAATTCAACAGTCAGAGAAAACCATTGGATAATTAAGTTTGAGAATTTGAGCTTGTCATTATGCTCTAGATAACTGCTGTAACTAAAGTCGCGTAACCCGGAGAACGATAAACTCTGCCAGAATATTAACTACCAAAGTTAATATAAACAGTACCAAAGCAGCGTACATCAAAGCGGCAACTTGCAAACCACTAGCTTCAGAAAATTGATTTGCCAGCAGTGAGGAAATAGTATTGGATGGAGCTAACAAGGAAATATTAATATTGTTAGAATTACCAATTAACATGGTGACAGCCATTGTTTCACCCATTGCTCGGCCGAGTGCTAACATGACTGCGCTAACAATGCCAGAAAAAGCAGCAGGGATGAGAACTTGAAAAATTGTTTCCCAACGGGTTGCTCCCAGTCCTAAGGCTGCTTGACGTAAACTAGGAGGGAGAGAAATTAAAGCATCGCGGGATATAGCAGTGATGATTGGCAACGTCATAATTGCTAATATCACTCCTGCGGGTAACATTCCTGGTCCTGTAGGTGGGGAACTAAAAATTGGTATCCAACCCAGAGAATTGTGCAGCCATTTTCCCAAATCAGTTAAAATCGGGACTAAAACAAAAATGCCCCATACACCGTAGACAACACTGGGAATAGCAGCTAGTAGTTCTACTAAAAATACCAGTACGAGACGCACTTGAGATGGCAGAAAATTCTCACTTAATAAAACTGCCGTACCAACGCCGATAGGTACAGCTAACAACAGTCCAATAAAAGAACTCATCAGAGTCCCATAAACTGCGGGTAAGACTCCATAAGTGTCATTAACTGGGTTCCAACTGCTTTTGACTAAAAAGCCAACACCAAATTTTTGAATAGCAGGCCAAGCGCCAATAGCCACTTGTAAGGCAATCCATAATAGAATAGCAGCGATCGCCAAAGCAAAAATTCGGGTCAACCAAATAAAGCCTCGATCTAGAGATTTGTCAAGTTCCGAGCGTTTTTTAATTTCTGATGAGAGGTTCTGAAAATTTGTAGTCATGAATACTGACTGTAAAAATAAAATCGGAAAAAATGTGAGAGGGAACCACACTTACTGCAAATTATTGCTTCCTTGCTGTTTGGATTTGACATACTGGATCATCAGGGTTCCCAACTGATTCGTTAATTCAATGGTTGAATGTTTTGAGACTAGATGGAAGAGTGAGACTACTTACTCGCACTAGTAGCGCCACCAACAGCAATTTTATAATCAGGACTGATTTGATCAGCAGCTGAAGCCACCTTAGCAATGACATTTGCTGGTAGTGGCACATAACCTAATTCACCAGCCAGCTTTTGTCCATCTGTCAAAGCATACTCGATTGTCGCTTCCATTGCTTTGGCTTTGGCCGCATCAGGATACTTTTTATAAGCCAGAATCCAAGTATAACTGACAATGGGGTAAGAATCTGCACCTTCTGGATCAGAAATAAAGGCACGGAGATTTTCTGGTAATATTACAGCTGCTAGAGTTTTAGAAGCTGATTCCTCGTTTGCGGTAATAAATTTACCACTCTTATTTTCCAAGGCAGCAAACTTAAGATTACTTTGTTTGGCGTAACCATATTCTATGTAACCAATTGCACCTTGAGTTTGTTGGATTTGGGCAGTGACACCTTCATTACCCTTACCACCAACTCCCACTGGCCATTTTACACTTTTACCCTCACCAACTTTAGTTTTCCATTCTGGACTAATGGCGTTCAGATGTTTTGTGAACACCCCTGTAGTACCACTACCATCAGAACGAAACACAACAGCGATGGGTAGATTTGGTAACTTGGCTTCAGGATTAGCTTTAGCGATCGCTGGATCATCCCAAGACTTGATTTTACCTAGTAGAATATCAGTGTATAAGGCTCGTGACAGTTTCAGTTCAGGAACATCTGGCAAATTATAAGCCAGAACAATACTACCAGCAGTTACAGGCAGCAAAAGAACGCCTTTATCTTGTTGTATTTTGGCGATTTCTTCATCCTTCATCGCTACATCACTAGCACCAAAGTCTACAGTACCTTTAGTAAACTGCTCCACCCCAGCACCGCTACCCACTGACTGATAGTTAACTTGCAAACTTGGATATTTTTTGTTCAAATCAGTAAACCAAGTTTGGTAAAGTGGTGCGGGAAAAGATGCACCAGCACCAGTCAAGGTAACATTTCCACCCAAGTCCAATTTAGCAGGACTAGAGGCAGTAGTATTTTGAGTATTTCCTGAGTTCTCGGTAGCAGCGTTATCTGGGCTTGACTCTCCCCCACAAGCTGCTAAACCCAGTGTCAGTGCTAATACGGTGATTGCAGTTTTTAGGCGGGGATTTTTAACGGGCATTTGACGTAATAGCATTGCTGTCCAAATTTTGTAAATTGCCAGATGAGCGCCTCTAACATATCGCTAAATGTTTAATCTTAGGTAAACAAAAGGTTAACCAACCACAAATTTTCTGTTTTCCTGGCTCTGATTGGTTACAGTTTAGATTTTTCCCTATACTGGTTGCTGTTAGTCTTTGGCCTTTTCCTGTTGCCTGATAAATGTTTGCTGCTTCCAATCAATTATTATGGTCCATGATTGGCTTACTCCTGACAATGGGTGGCACGTTCCTAGAAGCCTATGGCACTACCTTACCTTGGAGTTGGAGTCAGCAAGGAATTAAAACCTTTTCTTTAGGAGTTAGCTATCAAATTGGTGCGGTGCTGTTGGTAGGTTGTTTAGGAGGTAAAAATGCTGGTGCGCTTTCGCAGATTGCTTATTTAGTCATGGGATTAACTTTATTGCCTGTATTTGCCGAAGGAGGCGGTATAGGTTATGTTAAACTATCTCAGTTTGGCTATTTGCTCGGTTTTATTCCAGGAGCTTGGATTTGCGGCTATTTTGCCTTTAAAGCCAGACCTCGGTTAGAAACCTTGGCTTTTAGCTGTATTTGCGGATTGTTAACCGTCCACATCTGCGGTATTGCTTATTTAATGATCAGTTATATTTTTCCCTCGCAAGTTGCAGACCATCTGCCTTTAATGCAAGCAATCCTCAAATATTCCTGGTTTTCACTACCTGGACAACTGGTTGTCGTCTGCGCTGTCACCATAGTAGCTTATGTACTAAGACATATAATGTTCTATTAGTCAATCGTCAATTATCAGTTGTCTAATGACTAATGACTAATGACTAATGACTAATGACTAATTGACTAATTTACCATGCGCTTAAAAAATCACCTCTTTTGGATTGCTGCCTTCACTGCTTTTTTTACAGACCAACTGACAAAATACTGGATAGTGAAAACTTTTGCTTTAGGACAAACACTACCACTGCTCCCAGGAATATTTCACTTTACTTATGTCACAAACACCGGTGCAGCTTTTAGTCTTTTAAGTGGGAAAGTCGAGTGGTTGCGCTGGTTATCCTTGGGAGTGAGTTTAGTATTGATAGCGATCGCATCTTTTGGACCACTGTTAAACTTTTGGGAGCAGTTAGGTTATGGTTTAATTTTAGGTGGAGCTATAGGTAATGGTATTGATAGATTTGCGTTAGGCTACGTCGTTGATTTTCTCGATTTTCGCCTCATTAACTTTGCAGTATTTAATATGGCTGATTCTTTTATTAGTATTGGTATTGTTTGCCTTTTAATTGCTTCTTTTCAAAACACACCAACTTCTAGTCACAGAACACGCTAACAAAATACCAGCCCAAGTTGCTAATTATCATTTATCAGTTATCACAGTTCACTGACTCCTGACTAACAACTTGCATTACTACCAAAAATTTAAATCTCTATCGCCAATCCCAGCGGTTTTTTGACATTTAAAAAGCCGCTGATTCAGTGATAGAGACTATTTTTGTTGATGCAAAGTTTTAAAAAATCCCCTGATTGAACAAATAAATGTAGCGAGAGTTGTTCGTTAAGGAGTGGGAGTCTGAGTTAAATAATTCAGGTTTACATACCAGATGGGGGAGTTTGTGGCAAAATATTTACAGGAACTTGCTCAGTCAAACCTCCCCCTTGTTCACCACTGTTACCTTTCCCAAACTCCGGTGAAGAGGAACTTTCTGGAACTGGAGTTGGTTGGCTGGAATTATCAGGTGATGGGGTAGTTGGTGTTAATGGTGCTGGAGTTAGTTGGCTGGAATTATCAGGTGATGGGGTAGTTGGTGTTAATGGTGCTGGAGTTGGTTGGCTGGAATTATCAGGTGATGGGGTAGTTGGTGTTAATGGTGCTGGAGTTGGTTGGCTGGAATTATCAGGTGATGGGGTAGTTGGTGTTAATGGTACTGTGGTAGTATCTAAATTGGTGTTGTTATTAATAGAATTAGTTTCTGGTGCTGTAGCAGGAGTAATAAAATTGGCATCAAGCGGTATGCCACCTGGACAACGGGAATTAAGGGGGAAACGTTCACAGAGAATTTTCATCCCTTCTAGTGACATTTTAATTTCCGTTGGTGAAACAATCGATGAGTTACTCGATTCTGCGAACAGGGATTTACTTGATTCAGCCATAGCAACATTGCTGGTAAGTGCCAAAGTCATGGCTGTACCAATCAGCGTCAGAGATTTTCCCTTCA
The DNA here is from genome assembly GCF_014696825.1 of Anabaena sphaerica FACHB-251. NCBI lineage: Bacteria > Bacillati > Cyanobacteriota > Cyanophyceae > Nostocales > Nostocaceae > Anabaena > Anabaena sphaerica. The sequence goes on from NZ_JACJQU010000035.1 coordinate 15,059, forward strand.
TTCTGAAATTAACCTCAAGGTCAACGGAACACTTCGCTAATTAAATCAAACTCTTGATAGGACAAAATCTGTCTAAAGGAAGATGTAAAATTTTCTGGTTAGTAGTAATTAAGTTTGGTGATGGTAGCATTTAAATCTTTTGTTGATTTTTGAGCAGTTTTTAGCAATACATAACTAGATCTAGTATTTCCATCTTTGCAACTATTTATATTAGATAAAATGAGCATTTCATGGGAGTGACAATAATTTTTCTAATCAGAACTCAGTGCAAAAAATCACAAATAAATTTTCCTGAATCCAGAAAATGTAGTATAATGACTAACTTATAAAATTCAGTATAAAGAATTTATTTTTGGCTTGTGAGTAAAATGGTGTCAGACTAGCATTAAAATTGCGATCCGTGCGATTCTGTCTTCACTAACAGCTGTGATGTGATATAGCCGATGAGTTCTCCGCAACCGCCCCAAAAGCCACAAACCTTACTTGGTCAACTGACGCAAGCAGTAAACACTATTCAAGCCAGGGTAGATTTTTCCAAACTGGCGCTCAAGCCTAATGCCAAAGTACCGGAACTCTGGGTGCAGGATGCGGGAGCGGATAAAGCGGAAATATATCCCCTGTTGGGCGATCGCTATATACTAGGGCGTAGTTCCAAATCCTGCGATATTGTCGTCCGCAACCCAGTAGTCAGCCAAATTCACCTGTCCCTGTCGCGGGATTCCAGCCAAAGGATTCCCACTTTCACCATCAAAGATGAAAATTCCACCAATGGCATTTATCTAGGAAAGCGACGAGTCACTTCCCTAGAACTGCGTGATGGCGATGTCTTCACCTTGGGACCACCAGAACTGGCTGCCTCAGTGCGTCTGCAATACGTCGATCCGCCTCCCTGGTATATTAAGGCCGCGACATGGGGATTTTATGGTGTTGGTGGTGTCAGCGCCTTATTCGCCCTAGCTATAGGTCTAGAATGGACAAAATTTTCCGTCAGCCCCCTGCCTACAGCCACACGCGCCCCTGTAGTCGTTTACGCGCGTGATGGTTCCACACCACTGAGGGAACCCCGGAACATTGCTCACGTGGACTTAAAACAGTTGTCAGACTTTGGTCCCTACCTATCCGCTGCTGTAGTCGCTTCTGAGGATAGTCGTTATTACTGGCATTTTGGGGTTGACCCGTTAGGGATTTTGCGAGCCGTATTAATTAATAGCCGCACAGGTGGCGTACAGCAAGGAGCCAGCACAGTTACTCAGCAAGTGGCCCGCAGTTTATTCCGTGAATATGTAGGTAGACAAGATTCCTTGGGGCGGAAAGTGCGTGAGGCAGTTGTTTCACTAAAGTTAGAAACCTTCTACAGCAAAGATGAAATCTTACTCACTTACTTAAATCGAGTATTTTTAGGTGGAGATACTTCCGGCTTTGAAGATGCGGCTAAATATTACTTTGAAAAGTCCGCCAAAGAATTAACTCTCTCAGAAGCAGCAACCTTAGTAGGAATCTTACCTGCTCCCAACGCCTTCGATTTTTGCGGGGATGGTCCAAGGAAACTAGGAGCAGCAGATTACCGCAATCGTGTAATTAAGCGGATGCTGGAAATGGGCAAAATTAGCGCCGAAGAAGCCAACCGAGGCAGACGCTCCCCTGTCCAAGTTAGTCCCAAAGTTTGCGAAAGGCAAGCTCAAACGATTGCCCCTTACTTTTATAATTACGTCTTTCAAGAACTGGAATCAATATTGGGAGAAGGAGCAGCAAGAGAGGGTAACTATATTATTGAAACCCAGTTAGATCCAGCAATTCAAGCCCAAGCAGAATCAACACTGCGAAATTCAGTTAGTAACGCCGGTTCCAGCTTGCGGTTTTCTCAAGGGGCGCTTGTTACCTTAGACTCCAAAAGTGGCAGCATTCTAGCAATGGTTGGGGGGACTGATTATAAAAAAAGCCAGTTTAATCGGGCTGTACAAGCACAAAGACAACCAGGTTCCACCTTCAAAATTTTTGCTTACGCTGCTGCTATTGAACAAGGGATATCGCCATCAAGAAGTTATTCTTGCGCTGCTTTACCTTGGCAAGGTTTTACTTACAAACCCTGTCGGTCTGGTGGTGGTGGTAGTTTAGATATGGCCACTGGTTTTGCACTCTCAGAAAACCCCATTGCTTTAAGAATTGCCAGGGAAGTGGGACTAAATAAAGTCGTGGAAATGGCGCAGCGTTTGGGGGTTAAATCCTCTCTTGAACCTGTTCCCGGTTTAGTTCTTGGTCAAAGTGTAGTCAATGTTTTAGAAATGACTGGTGCTTTTGGCGCTATTAGCAATCGTGGTGTGTGGAATCCGCCCCATGCTATTAGCAGAATTTTAGACAGCAGCGATTGTGAGGATCGCAATGATTTAAAGACCTGCCGTGTCATCTACTCCTACGATCAAGATCCAGATGGCAATAAGCGAGTGCTGAAAACAGATGTAGCCAATAAAATGACCAGTATGATGCAGGGGGTAATTTCCAGTGGTACTGGTCGTGGTGCGGCTTTGGGACAGGGACTGGGTGAAGGGGGTAAAACCGGTACAACTGATAAAAACGTTGACCTGTGGTTTATTGGTTTTATTCCCAGTCGGCAACTTGTAACTGGTATTTGGCTAGGAAATGACAATAATTCCCCCACATCTGGTAGCAGCGGCCAAGCTGCCCAATTATGGGGAAATTATATGCGGAAAATCACAAAGTGATTGGTAATGGGTAATGGGTAATTGGTAATTGGTAATGGGTAATTGGTAATGGGTAATTGGTAATTGGTAATTGGTAATTGGTAATTGGTAATTGGGTTATTAACCTCCCCCTGCACCCTGCACCCCTGCACCCCTGCACCCCTGCTTATTCACTGTCCCCAGTCACCAGTCCCCAGTCCCCATTTACCTGTATCCCTGCCACGGAGTGACTTCCAGAGTACCGTTAGCTTTAAATACTACTTGGTAATGGGCAAGAGGTTCTTTGTTGTTGGGAGCCGCTAAGTTTGAGCCGTACTCAGATTGGAACATCTGTGGTAAAGGTGTTTCCCGAAAATAGTCAAAAGCGACTTGGTTAAGTGGTTCATAGTCAGCAATGACACCAATTTTGTTTACCGCTACCCGATATTTCAATTCTTTGTTAAACGTGGGTGTAACGCTCCAATTTTGGCGAATTGTATTGTAGAGCTTTTGGTTTAAGTCTTTGACTGTACTGGAGTCAGTGATTTTGTCGCCGATTACATCTGGTTTTCTGGTATATCCCAGCCAAGGGCTGACTTCCAGCACACCCTGTCTAGTAAAGACTACTCGAAATTGAGCCATCGGTTCGTTGCTAATGCTGCGGTTGGCAGGATTGTATAGCAGCTTCGGCAGTGGAATTTTTTCTATTTCGTCATTAGCCTTTTGGTTGACGGCTTTATAACCAATGATGCTACCATCAGCAGCTACACCCAAGCGATAGACTAAATCTTCTGTAATTTCAGTACGATTATTCCAAACTGGATGAATTTGGTTATAAACTTGGCGATTTAATGCCCGTAGCTGGGAGGGATCAGTAATTTCTGGAACTGTATTTAGAACTGCTTCTAAATCTTTGATAATCGGTGTAGGTGAGTCTGTGGGTGATGTAGTTGGTGTAGGTGAGTTTGTGGGTGATGTAGTTGGTGTAGGTGAGTCTGTGGGTGATGTAGTTGGTGTAGGTGAGGCTGTTGGTATTGCTGTGCTAGTTTGTTCCTCCTGCTTAGGTTCCGGTGGACGTACCTGGGGAGGAGGAATTAAGCTAAAGGCCACCGCTGCTACTACCAAACTTGATACTCCTACGGCTGCTGGTACAGCTTGTTTCAATAAAGCTTGACTAGTACCACCATAGCGTCTGGTGACAGGTTGTAGTTCCAGAGTTAATTCTGGTAAGGTTTGGGTATCAGCAAAAAACTGATCTACGGACTCGACTAAATCAAACAACTGCACTGTATTCAAATCAATTTGAATAGGTGGCTGTTTAACTTGGTTTGATGAAGATTCCAAACCGTCAGCGGTAATATCTGAATGCACAATCAACCTATGTCTGTTGCTTTCAATTTTTTGTAACTCTACTAACTCTGAGTCACCGTTGTGTGCTTGGGGGTTGGGTACATTACTTAAAAATTCTTGAGCATAGGCACTTACTGCCCTCACCAAGCTCTCAAAAAATTCCCGCCCTCCGGTTATAGGCTGACTATAACTAGATAAATAGCATTCTGCATTCACCAATATCGATAATTCTGGACGCAGGTCTTGAAATTGGGTTGAGGGGGCAACATCACTTAACCCCTCTAAGAGCAGCGTGCAATTAGGTAAACTGTACTTACGTTGAATATTCATTCCACTTCACCGTCAAAAAGAGAAATCCAAAAACGCTGCATTCCAGCTGTACCTGTGCAGAATAGTAATTTTGCTAATAAATCTATAGCCAGTTCATCTAATTTTTCGTCTGAGTTTAATGTTAGTAAAACAGAACGTCTGGCATTCATCCGGCTTTTAAAATGTGCTCTAAACCTCTCCAGGTAATTAGCCAGACGTAAATTTTGCTCTAGTGGAATCTGCTTTTCAGACAATTGCTGATATATCATTAATAGCTGGCGGATGACAACTGTTAACCGCCGCGCTATGTAGCAGGCAATAACTACTAAAGCTTTTGCTTCCATGATGGTTAAGGGACGACGGCTGTGCGCTCGTCGTAAGGGGTTAGAAGCACGCATTCGCCATAAATTGACCCGATTCTTAATAATTCCTGTCAGGTCTAACTCTTGAGCAAAAGCGAGGATAGCTTCAGAACCACCTAGTTCTAAGGCTTCAATTGCCAGTAACATCAGGTCTATTTCCAATGTGGTTCTGCGGGGGCATCCCTTGGGACCGATCGCTGGATCTGGTAATGTATCCAGAATCATCGGCATGGCCTCAGGAGTTGGACTATTTGGTGACGTTACGCTTGCGGAGACATTCATTCTCTAAAATACCTTGTGCTATTCCAACAAACTGAGTGAAATGAGTAAAACAAAATTTAAGATAGATAGCCAAACCAGAACGCAGGCTTGTGGTTATGGCATAAGCATCCCAATATATACAATACTTACTCTTGTTATACCAAGATTTCCGTATACTGTATTGAAACTCTTAAAGCATCAGTTCACCTACCTACTTAACTACGTTAACGGTACAAATACATCTCTAGCTTGGGTTAAATTCTCAGTTATTGTCAATGATTGACGAAACTCAGAGCAATAATCTCCAGGAGATGACATTATAGTGTACGATTTTTCATGGAATTGGGGACTGGCGATTGGGGAGATATGAATTCAAAATTCAAAATTCATAATTCATAATCCAAAGACTCCTGCTGATTCCCAAACCCCAAACCGCTCACCTCTATTCCCTCTGACTACTGACAAATATGGATTTAAAATCTCTGATTCGTGACATACCGGATTTTCCTAAGCCTGGAATTTTATTTCGGGATATTACCACCCTACTGCGTGATCCTGAAGGTTTGCGCTATACTATTGACTTTTTAGCACAAAAATGTATTGAATTGGAAATTCAAGCTGATTGTGTTGTGGGAATGGAATCACGGGGGTTCATTTTTGGCGCACCTCTGGCTTATAAATTAGGATCTGGTTTTATTCCTGTTCGCAAAAGAGGAAAGTTACCAGCAGCAGTTCATAGTATTGATTATGAACTAGAGTATGGTACAGACAGCTTGGAAGTGCATCAGGATGCTTTAAGTCCAGGTAGCAGGGTTTTGATTGTAGATGATTTGATTGCTACGGGTGGAACTGCAAGTGCTACGGCTAAGTTGTTACAGAAGATTGGCTGCGAACTTGTAGGCTTTGGGTTTATCATCGAGCTAAGGGATTTGCAAGGGCGGAAATATCTACCGGATGTGCCGATTATCTCCTTGGTTGAATATTAGGAATAGGTGACAGGTGACAGGTGACAGTGTAAGAGAGAATAGAGAATAGTGAACAGTGAACAGCGATAACTGATAACTGAACTAATGACAAATACAAAAATTTCTTTGGAGACTGGTAGAGATTGGCTAATTAAGCTGGTGACAGATGAGACTTTTGTTTATGTAATAAAACGGCTATTGCAGGCTCTATTAACGATCTTTCTAGCATCGGCTTTGTCGTTTTTTATCATGAAGTTGTCTCCGGGGGATTATGTAGACACGCTGCGACAAAACCCGAAGATTTCCCCGGAACGGATTGAGGAAATTAGGCAACAATTTGGTTTAGATAAGTCTTGGCCGGAACAGTTTTGGTTGTGGCTGAGGCAAATTGTTACTAAGGGTGATTTTGGTACGAGTTTTGTTTATCAGCGTTCTGTATCTTCCCTGTTATGGGAACGAGTACCAGCGACTTTGTTGTTAGCGATCGCTTCTTTATTTATAACCTGGGCTATAGCTATTCCTCTAGGTATCCTCGCTGCTGTTAAACAAAATCTTCCCACTGACAAGATTTTGCAAGTCTTAAGCTATGCTGGACAGGGTTTTCCCAGTTTTATTACTGCTTTATTTCTATTATTCTTTGCCCAAATTACTACCCCACTGTTTCCGGTGGGTAACATGACTAGTATTGATCACGCTGAACTCACATGGCTGGGTAAAATCTTAGATATCGGTTGGCACATGATTTTACCTTTAATTGCTTTAAGTATCACCAGTTTTGCAGGTTTACAGCGGATTATGCGCGGTCAATTATTGGATGTTTTGCGGCAAGATTATATTCAAACTGCTCGTGCTAAAGGACTACCAGAAAACCGCGTTATTTATGTTCATGCTTTGCGGAATGCTATTAACCCTTTAATTACTTTATTGGGTTTTGAATTAGCAAGTTTGTTAAGTGGTGCATTTATTACAGAAAACTTCTTCAACTGGCCAGGTTTAGGGAAGTTGACTTTACAAGCTGTTTTAGCAAAAGATCAATATTTAGTAATGGCTAGTTTGGTGATGAGTGCAGTTTTATTGATTCTTGGTAATTTAATTGCTGACTTGATGTTAAAAGCGGCTGATCCAAGAATTAAATTAGAAGATTTGAATTAGTCAGAACATAGGGAACAGGGAACAGGGAACAGGGAACATTAAAAAATTACGAATTAAGAATTACGAATTAAAAATTATGCTTTCGGAAGTTTATTATATTATACGGTCAAGAACAGATGGTAAATATCTGACAGCGCGAGTAGATGATGATAAATCAGGGTACTTATTATTGTTTAAGGAAGATTTTGATGCTCTCAGTTATTTAAATACCCATGCTGGTGATTTAGCAAGCCGTTTGACTGTAGAATCTATTGCTGGTTCACAGGTAGGCAGTTTGTTGAAACGTTGGGGTTTTGCTGGTGTGGGGATGGTAAATGATCCTTTATTACCTAACGTTGAGTTTTTGCAACATGGTTGAGTAAGGACAATTCATGAATTATCCCTAATTTTTGGGAAGTCTATTATATTCGTGCTGTTAAACTATATAGAAACCTCATTGCGATGTCTAATTAATCTTGATATGGATTGTCTATTTTATCCACAACAACGTTAGTTGAGAATGGTAGACGACCAGGATTTAAACGGGGTTCGGCTGCATATCCTACAGGTACAACCACTGCAATACCTATATCTGAGTTATTCTCTGCACCAATAGCAAAATGGTAAGTTATTTTGGCGTTGCTGATTTGATGTATGAAAATGATTTTTGATGATATCCAAACTGTTGTAGAGACGTTCCGACGGAACGTCTCTACGCCTAAATTCATACCTGGTTTCAGCAACGCCGTTATTTTTAATTGATTTTGGTAGTTAAAACCTGAGAATGGATGAAATAGAAAATATCTTCCTTTTCCTCTTTGCGTATTTGCGTATTTGCGTGAGACAATACAAGATTGAGGCGGGCAAGATGCCCACCCCACAAGATGATACAATTACCTAAACTACAGCTTTTTCCAACATCAATTTAGAACGCTTCACCTGTTCAGGAATAGCCACAGGATAATCACCAGTAAAACAAGCGGAACAGAAACTATTAGTATCTTCTCTTGTTGTTTCTAACATTCCTTCCCAACTCAAATAAGCGAGAGTATCTACTTGTAACTGCTTCGCTATTTCCTCTACTGACTTGGTAGCAGCAATTAATTGATCTTGTGTATCCGTATCAATTCCATAAAAGCAAGGATGAGTTACAGGAGGGGAAGAAATTCTCATGTGTACTTCCGCAGCACCCGCATCACGCAAGGCTTTAACGAGTTTACGGCTAGTAGTTCCCCTGACGATAGAATCATCAATTATTACTACACGCTTACCGAACAAAACATCTTTCAGGGGGTTCAATTTCATTTTTATCCCCGATTCGCGCATACTTTGGGTGGGTTGAATAAATGTCCGTCCGACGTAGCGATTTTTAATCAAGCCTTCACCGTAAGCTATACCCGATGTTTGGGAAAAACCAATGGCCGCAGGTATGCCAGAATCAGGTACACCAAAAACTATATCTGCTTCTATGGGCGATTCTTCAGCTAATCTCCGTCCTAACCGCATCCTATAGCTGTATAAAGTTTCGTTGTGCATCAAACTATCAGGACGGGCAAAGTATATCATTTCAAAGATACACAATTTGCGCTGAGGCTGTTGATTCCAAGGGAAGGAAGCTAAACCGTTTTCGGTAATCCAAACTAACTCACCTGGTTCGACATCGCGCAGATATTCAGCACCGATAATATCTAAACCGCAAGTTTCAGAAGCGAGAACGTAACGCACTGGATCACTATCTAAAGTGCCAATGACCAAGGGACGAATGCCGTTAGGGTCACGCACTCCCATGATACCATCAGGTGTACCAATCACCAGACTAAATGCACCTTGACAGCGGTGAAAAGCACGAATAGCACCTTCTATCCAATCTGCACCGGCATTAACTTCTTCTGCGATCGCATAAGCAATCATTTCTGAATCTGTACTTGTAACTAAGTTAAAATTGCTCTTGAGTAATTCTTCTCGCAATTGTACAGTATTGACTAAATTACCATTATGTGCTAATGCCACATTACCTAAACGAGTTTCTACTACAGCAGGTTGGGCGTTCACCCTGCGGCTAGAACCGGTAGTAGAATAACGGGTGTGACCAACCGCAATATTACCTGGCAACTCTTCTAAAATGGTTTCATTGAAGACTTGCGAAACCAGTCCCATATCTTTGTGTAGGTGTACGTGCGTTCCCTCAAAGGTCGCAATACCAGCAGATTCTTGACCCCGATGCTGGAGAGCATATAATCCAAAATAAGTCATTTTTGCAACATCTTGTTCTGGGGCGTAGATGCCAAAAACACCACAAGCTTCTTCTGGCTTGTCAGCGCGATTTTCAATCATGTTCATAGATTGATCGAAAGTGACGGAATGCTGGGGAATCATGCTGGTTTTTGCTCCTGGTGGGGTGTCGTAACTGGAGATTGGGGATTGGGAAGAGAGCAGAGGCGCAAGGGAGCAGGGGAGCAGGGGAGTAGGGGAGAAAATTCTTTACCTACATCCTATTACCCTCCTCTTTACTGTCACCTGTCACCTTCTTCCTACCTCTTAACAAATCTTTAACCATCCATTAAAACAGTACCGTAATTTGGTTAAGGATAAAGTAGAAATTGTAAATTTTCATGCTTGATCCTTGACTTTGATCCTAGTTATGTATTGGCATAGAGAGCGAGACGTTGAGAGATCGCCCGATCATAGTGATCGCTCATATCTTTGATACTAACCTTGATTAACTCTTGATTATCAGTAGTGGAAACCGTCAAATCTGTTTCCAAGTTAGCAACCACACCTAATTTTTGCCAATTCTGTCCCAGATGTTCCTGTAAATAAGATTCCCAAATTTCTTGATTTTCCTTACTCACAGAAACCAAAATTCTCGCCCCACCTTCACCAAACAGCACTTCATCAAAGCGGGAATCATGATCTGCGGAGATTTCTAAATTAATTTCTGCCCCCAAGTTGCCACTTAAACAACATTCTGCCAAAGCTACCGTTAAACCACCTTCAGAAGTATCATGGGCTGAACGCACCCAACCACCGCGAATACCTTCACGACAAACTTTTTGTACACTGCGTTCCAAATCAAAATCAACTCTGGGCGGTTTTCCCGCAACAGTATTATGAATCGTTGCTAAATACTCAGAAGCACCCAATTCAATTTTAGATTTTGGATTTTGGACTTCGACTTCGCTCAGTCGAACGATTTTGGATTGAACTGGTACGCCTAAAAGGTAAATTACATCACCTGAATTTTTCCAACCTTGACCACAAATTTTATCCAAATCTTCAATTAAACCAACCATTCCCACAACAGGAGTCGGATAAATTGGTTGAGGATTTCCCTGATCATCAAAAGTTTCATTATACAAAGAAACATTTCCCCCAGTCACCGGCGTTCCTAACTCACTACAACCTTCACTCAAACCCCGACAAGCGGACGCTAACTGCCAATAACCAATGGGTTTTTCTGGACTACCAAAATTGAGGTTATCCGTCACAGCCAAGGGTTCAGCGCCCACACAGCTAAGATTCCGTGCAGCTTCCGCCACCACCGCCTTAGCCCCTTCATAGGGATCAAGATAAACATAACGAGAATTACAATCTACTGTAGCCGCAACACCCGATTTTAGATTTTGGATACTAGATTTTAGATTGGGGTTTGTTTCTAAAGGACGGAGACGAACTACAGACGCATCTGCACCACCGGGTAATAATACGGTGTTATTCTGCACTTGATGGTCATATTGGCGATAAACCCAGCTTTTAGAAGCAATGGTAGGTGTACTTAGCAAAGTTAATAAAATATCCTGCCAACTTTGCAACTTCCCCCCGATTTCAATACCCGTAGCATTACATGGAGGTAAACTATCAGATGTCCATTGCCAAGAGGTTTGGGCATATTCTGGAGGTTCTGCTAATAGTTCCCTTTCATACAAAGGCGTATTTTCTGCTAACGCATCAGCGGGAATTTCTGCGGCAATTTTGCCTTTAAACAAAATCCTGACAATAGGGTCTGCAATTACTGTACCTGCAACCACTGCTTGCAGTCCCCAACGGTGGAAAATATCAATTAATTCCTGTTCTCGTCCCTTATGGGCAACAAACAACATTCTTTCTTGAGACTCCGAAAGCAGGTATTCATAAGGTATCATTCCCAATTCCCGCGCCGGAATTTTATCTAAGTCAAATTCAATACCTACGCCACCCTTGGCAGCCATTTCTGAAGTAGAACAAGTTATACCAGCCGCACCCATATCTTGAGCCGCAACCACAGCCCCGGTTTTAAATGCCTCTAAACAAGCTTCAATTAAGGACTTTTCTAAAAATGGATCTCCCACTTGCACAGCGGGACGGTTATCCATTGACTCATCTGTTAATTCTGCACTGGCAAAACTCGCGCCTCCCATGCCATCCCGTCCGGTGGTTGAACCCACATATAAGACAGGATTACCAATACCAGAAGCACCGGATTTGACTATTTCTGGTGTTTCCATTAATCCCAGTGCCATGACGTTGACTAAGGGATTACCGGAATAAGCAGAGTTAAAATATACTTCACCGCCAACTGTGGGAACCCCAACGCAGTTAGCATAATGGGAAATTCCCGCTACAACACCTGTAAACAACCTTTGGGTTTTCGGATCATCTAAATCACCAAAACGCAAAGAATTTAATAAAGCTATGGGACGCGCCCCCATTGTGAATATATCTCTTAATATACCACCTACTCCGGTTGCAGCGCCTTGGAAGGGTTCAACGGCTGAAGGGTGGTTATGGGATTCTATTTTAAATGCTAATTGCAGTCCATCGCCGATATCCACAACACCTGCATTTTCACCGGGTCCAACGAGAATGCGGGGTCCTGTGGTGGGAAACTGTTTGAGTAAAGGGCGGGAATTTTTATAACAGCAATGTTCTGACCACATCACCCCAAACATACCTAGTTCGGCTTTGTTGGGGTGACGGGCTAAGCGGCGGACAATTTCTGTATATTCTTCTGGTTTAATGCCTTCTGAGGCTATTTCTTGGGGAGAAAAGGGATTTTGTGCGGTGGTCATGGCTGTTATGCACCAAGGGGACAGAGGAATATTCTATCTGAGATCCCCGACTTCTTTTTTTAATCTGGTCAATAAATTTTAATTGATGTCATACCAATTTAATATGAAGCTGCATATAATAGAGAAAACAAACTTGATAAATCAAAATAACCATGAGCCGTACTTTTAAAATTGAAATAGCAGAGAGTGAA
>NZ_JACJQU010000036.1 GCF_014696825.1 Anabaena sphaerica FACHB-251
ACTTGATTGAGATGTACATACTCTACTTTTGTGGGAATATAAATCTGTGTTTGTGACAGATGAATCACACCTGCTTTCATTTTTGGTTTACTCACTGCCTGGGCTGTGTAAACTAATAAATGTCTGCCTTTTTCTTTGTGTTTATATTTGGGTAATTTTGGTCTGCCTAAAAATTTGGATTTATCTTCTGTGTATGCTTTAATGGCTGCAAAAAAACTTAACCAGTTGCGATGTAGTCCTAATAATACTTGTTGGGACACTTTCCCAGGTAGAGATTGATATGGTTCTGTAGATTTTAATTGTTTAGCTAAACAATTGTAATCGAGATATTTTTGAGCGAAAATAAAGCTTTGACGGATGTGGAAGTTAGCATAATTGTAGAGGTTTTTAGCAGCAAAACATAACTGATCAATCTCCTGATAGTGGGGATGATTTCGTTGAATGATATGCCGTTCGACCAACTGCATAGACTAGCTTACCAAACTGAGAGCATGATTATATACACTAACACTTGTCTGTACTGGTGTCAATAAATTTATTTTATAGCTGTAGGCAGGATAATTAGGACATGATTAGTCCTTGAAACCAAAAGACCTCTCCGGAAATATGGTAGAGACGTTCCGCCGGAACGTCTCTACAAGGGTTTCAAACCACGCACATTTAATTACCGGAGATGTCTAAAGAATAACAAGGGTTTTACTCTTGCATGAGAGCAAGATTGCCTCTTGCCTTCTGCTATAATTCTCTGGCTTGAGGTTTGCTCTATCCCCATCTATTAGCTGGTTTCACTGTTATGAATGACAATAGATGGCAATATTTGTCTATAGATTGGGCGAAGTTTTACAATACGAGACTTTTACGGATTTTAACAATTGTAGTAGTTCTAAATAATACATAATACCAGTTCAATATTGAACTCACGCTGCTAGTTATAAACGTGAAGGGTCAGTTATCAGTTTTTATTCTCCCCCTGCTGCCTGCTCCCTACTCCCTGCCTTCTGCCTGCGGTTATAATTAATAATCATCCTGATAGCTGATTATCAAAGCTGAAGAGAATAAATTAAGCACTGTATGAGTAGAAAACTGCTGGACACAACCATTATAGTATATGCAGTAATTTACAGTACATTTGCTTCGTAGTAATTGACTATAAGAGCGTAAACTGATCATTAATTTTCAGCAGATAAATATTTTTTTATTAGAGAATAAAGGTAATATATAATAATTAAAAACAGCTATTTTAATTACTAAATTAACTATTAACTTTAATTTTTTATATTAGATTTAAAATAGTTTTTTATTTCCCTGTTAAATCTATAGTAACGTGAATTTAGTAAGTAATTACTGAGCATCTACATTGATTTTAAAATGGCTATTTTTTGGGTATTGACCAAAAAGCTATTAACACTCCGCACTCAGCTTATGCAGTCAGACAGTAGCTAAACCCCAATTTCTGCCCAATTTAAAACTATTGAGTTGGAAAGTAAACACTAGATTCTTCTCTTTGCTGTTGGTGTAGCTTGCTGTTAGGCATGAGCTTGCGGCTGACTGCTTAAGTGGCAGTTTTCATCACCTGTAAGAAAGCAAGGGGTTTAAATTCTGAGATTAGCCAGATTAGAGAAAAATACAGAAAGTCAATCTGATGTTTGGAATCCTATTTTCTGGCATAATTTGAGCCTTTTTGCTTGGGTGTGGGGTGAGTGGGGTGTGGGGTGTTGGGTATTGTGTGTTTAGAGTAGAGACTTGCTATACTCACTCCCATATAAACCGCTATCTTTATCTGGCACTAAGTCCAAAAAGACCGGTGTGAATCCCCTACGGGTGATTCACAAATTTCAATGTCAAATTTTTATTTGTATTTAGAACCATGTTGATGAAAACGCTTCCTATTAGTAGATACAGATTTTTCCAAAAGCTACAACCCTTATCCCTCTTGAAAAAAATCACCAGTAAGTCAGTTACTGGTTGTCTACAAGTATTTAGCACTTCAGGGGCTTGGTCAATCTATGTACAAGAGGGTAAACTGATTTATGCCTGTTACTCAGAGCAGATGTTTGAGCCTCTATATAGAAACTTACAGAGGTTAGGCCAACATAACTCTACTCTTCCCAGAGAGATTAATGAGCAGTTGCAGTCAATCTTTGAAAGAGGTGTGGAAAATCAGACCATACCGAATCCAGATTATTTGGCTATTTGCTGGCTAGTTAATGAAAACTATCTTAGCTCCTTACAAGCTGCAATGCTAATTGAGCAATTGTCTTTAGAGTTTCTAGATTCATTTCTGAAAATAGAAGAAGGGAGTTATGAATTTATCCCTGAGAGTTTTCTGGATGATTTACCCAAGTTTTGTCATTTGAACTTGCGCTTATTAGTCGAAAAGTGTGAAGCGGGTGTGCGAATTTCTCCAGAGCAGTTTTGGCAATACAACGAGCCAAGGACACGCCCCAAGATTGAGGTACAATTGCCCCCAATCGGTAATAAACCACCAACGACGAATAGGTATCAGCAACTTTACTCAAGACCCAAGGACAAAAAGAATTACACAATTTTTTGTGTAGATGATAGTCCTCTGGTTTTAAATACCATTAGAGGTTTTTTAGATGAGCAAATATTTTCTGTAATTGGTGTAACAGATTCTTTGAAAGCTCTAATGGAAATTTTCCACCTCAAGCCAGATATGATTTTTCTAGATGTGACAATGCCGAATTTAGATGGATATGAAGTTTGTTCTTTATTACGGAAACAGGCATCTTTTAAAAATACACCTGTAATTATGGTGTCAGAAAAAGCCAGCTTGATTGATAGAGCTAAAGCCAAGCTAGTCAGAGCTTCTGGTTGCTTGACTAAGCCTTTGAATCAAGGTGATTTCCTGAAAATGATTTTTCAGCACATGGTTTAAATTCTTCTCGATTGAGACTATAAAGGACGACACCCAGAAAGAATACTGTGCATCTTCACTACCGCTCCAATGACAGCGATCGCTGGCGCACTAAATCCTGTCTCTTCAACTTGCTCAACTATTGTTCCTAACTTACCAATTAATTCTTCTTGTTCTGGCCGGGTTCCCCACCTCACCAAACCAATTGGAGTCTCTGGACTCAAAAGGGCTGAACTTAACTGCTCCACAATATAAGGTAGATTGTGGATACCCATATAAATCACTATTGTTTCTGAACCTTGGGCGATCGCCTGCCAATTTACTGCCGGCTTATACTTACCCGCCGCTTCGTGACCCGTTACAAATGTCACCGATGAACTATACAGACGGTGGGTTAAGGGAATTCCAGCATAAGCCGCAGCCGCAATTCCGGCTGTGATCCCCGGCACAACTTCCACTGCTATTCCGGCTTCCACCAATTCTGCCATTTCTTCGCCACCACGCCCAAAAATAAAGGGATCTCCACCTTTTAACCGCACCACAATGGCATGATCTTGGGCTTTTTCAATGAGCAGATGGGTGGTTACTTCCTGTAAGAGCGAATGTCTCCCCATGCGCTTACCAGCGTCGATTTTTTCCGCTTGGGGATTAATCATGTCCAAAATTGCCTGACTCACCAAGGCATCATAAATAACTACATCTGCACACTCCAGCAGACCTTTACCCTTGATAGTCATGAGTCCAGGATCACCAGGGCCAGCACCGATTAAATAAACCTTACCCAAAAACTTTTTCCCCTTCTGTTGCTAAATCCCAAATTACATCTGCTAGTTCTGCACTTGCTCCTAGAGGTTGTGCTAATTGAAACTTTACCTCAGGAAATTGCAATTTTAGCTCTTCTATTGATTTTGCGATCGCATCGGTGATGCCACCAGTGAATAAAAAGTATGGCAAAATTGCAATTTGCAGATAACCAGCAACCACCAACTCTTTCACCCTTGTTTCTAAACTGGGAGGAACAGACCAATAAGCGGTTACTGCTCCCAAACTCCTGGCCATAGTTTCTACTGGCTGTTGCGAACCAGAACGACGGCTACCATGAGCTAAGAGAATTGATACTTCTGCTTTTATATTAGACATTACTGGAGTCAGCAATTTTGCTAAATTCCCATGACTGCCTAAATATGGTTTGAGGTCAATTCTCATATCTTGACCCAATGCTTTTTGTGCCAGTTCCACTTCTGCGGGAATATCTGTCATGACATGAACTCCCGGTACTAAAAACAAAGGTACAATTTTCAGGCATTTGCACCCCAAAGCCAAGGCTTTTTGAGCAAAATCTTGAATTTGCTGATGTAAAGGCTCAATACTTACCTCTAGGGTAGCTATACCTACTAAATTTTCGCTATTTGGCAATTTCTGACTTACCAGCTTTGCTAGTTGTTGCATAGCAATATCTGGACGCGGATCACGACTACCGTGAGATACTAAAAGATAGGCAGATGGCATGAGCTTACAATGTGATTAACTAAAAGTTTAGGTTAAGGGGTATTTATATGAAAGAATTCATGAATGTTTTAGAAGGCTTAGTCGATCAGCTGACACTCGGTGCAATTTTAGAGATGTTAGAGCGAATATGCCACAAAAAAGCAGAAAATCTCAGAACTCACTGGCAAGATGAAGAATCTGCCAAGTTGTGGGATAAAGCCGCTAAACAGATAGAAAATATCAACGTCGATATCTAAGTAGTGGTGCAAAATAAATTGCATATTGAGGTGAGGGAACAGGGAACAGGGAACTCTTAACAGGGAACAGAGATTTTTATTTGTTGGAAAAATTTCTAATTAGAGCTTGCTGAGGTACTTAATCTATTCCTGCTCAGGATACCGTGTTTTCACAAGAGCAGCATCCAAAGCATTCATATGTTCCCAGGGTTTAGTCCCTCCCACCCAAGAATGTGAGGGTAAATTTCCTTTGGGTACTGACCTGGGTAGTGACCAGACAAACAATAAATTCTGGGTGGAAGAACTAGATTTGTTTATATCCCAACCAACGGTAGCGCAAAATTGAGGATAATCTCTTCCACAGCTTTCATATATTTGTACTTGCACACTGAAACCAAAATGCTCTTGGCTATATTTTCTCCATAACTGATCAATTATCTGTAAATCTTCACCAGGGAAGTTTTTTAAGTCACTATTAGTTAGATATTTGCCCACAGGCTTACATAAAGCTTGACACATCACCACCCAAGTTTCTTCATCTGCTTGTTGCCATCTTTTAGCTTTCAGCAAGTCGTTTAACTTTTTGTAATCAACTCCTACGGCTGAATACAGGGTATTAACTGGCTGTTGTTTAACTGGTTTTGCTTGTGCGTGGACTGCTGCTAAAACTTCAGTTGCAGACTTGTAACGTTGAGAGAGGGCATTTTGCAGCAGTTTATCAAGAATTGCAGACAAACTTTCAGAAACACTATTTTCAGCAGGTAAATAATTTTGCCATACCCAGCGATCGCTCGTCACATCAAATAAATCAAAAGGAGAAATACCAGTTAATAGGTAAATGCAAGTTACACCCAAACTATAAAGATCACTCGCTGGTAAAGCCTTACCCCGTATTTGTTCAGGAGGCATATATTCAGCACTACCTACCGTTGTCCCAGTATTGACCAAAGCTGTAGCGGTGATTTGTTTGGCAACTCCAAAATCAATCAAAACTAGGTTTCCTGATGCAGTCTCATCATTGATATTTGTGGACTTCATCTGACTAACTGGTAAAATTTTCCTTGGTTTTGGTTGAGAATTGAAAGATTCCAATCCACCCCCAGTCATGGTCGAACCTTGATGTAATAATGCAGCGTTGGTGATTGGTGGCGGATCTTCAGATTCATTACCTGCTACTGGGGTATATCTTCGCATAATATTTGCTGGCTTGATATCCCGGTGAATTACTTGTCGAGCATGGATAAATTGCAACACTGGTAATAAATCTTTAAGTAATTGCCAAATATGCACTTCAGCAAATACACCTTGCTCTTGTAATTCTTGAGCTAAGGTCTTGCCTACAATTAATTCTTGCACTAAATATAGCTGACTGTCTTGTTCAAAGTGTGCCAGTAATTGAGGGATTTGAGGATGTTGTAACTCATCTAATCGTACAGCTTCTTGCTGAAATAAATTTACTGCCTTTGCAAGAGTAGCCGTATTCTGATTAAGGAAATATAATTGTTTAATTACACATTTGGGTTTAGACGGTATATGTTCATCTTCAGCCAAAAAAGTTCTGCCAAAACCACCGCTACCAATGGGATAAATCGGACGATAGCGTTCTTTAAGCAGTAGATGCTTACCACATTTTATACAAAACTTAGCATTACCAGGGTTTTGCGGGTACAGACAGGCAGTACAACAAGTCATTGGTCATTAGTCGTTAATCATTATTCATTATTCATTGGGTTATTAACATTCCCAATCCCCAGACACCTATTGCTGTTCAGCTTTATAAGTATAAAAGGTTTCAAATGCTCCTACTGTTTCAAATTTATAACCAGGTATTAAATTATCAATTTTTAAATCAGTAGTATAAACACTGAAAACAATATAATTCTGTCTTTTTGTAGTTGCAGCAATAATTTCTCGTATTTGCGGGTTAGCTGAATCAATCAACTTATCGCAATTAAATTGTATCAGATTTTGCAAAAAATTCGGTGTTTTTTTGCAAAAATCGGTTTTTAAGTAAGTTGTCAGTTTTTGCGCCGCATATTCTTCATATTGCGGCTGTTGAGGATTTGTCTTAGCCATTGTCACTCCTAAGACAACTATTCCGGCTGCGCCTACAGATGTAATCATAGTCGAGACTTTCATATACTTGAAATTGTGTATAGTTTTGACACTTTAAAGACTACACAGAAATTTAGTCAATTTCTGCCAAAAAGAGTCTTGATTATTTTTCCAAGGTTGTGCTATATTCAAATAGTTAGTGGATGGCGAGCGTAGCCAAGTGGTTAAGGCAGTGGTTTGTGGTACCACCATTCGTGGGTTCGAGTCCCATCGTTCGCCCTTTGAAACCTAAGTGACTCTAAGCGATTTAGGGTTTGGGAACGCAGAAATATGATTTATCGCTCCAGTGTCACTCATTGGGTAATTTTACCATGAGTTAAGTGGGTAATAATTTTCTGAGAAGCTATAAGTTTTTCTTTAGCGAGCGCAAGTGTTTATTGAAATTTTCCTTATCAATAATATTCTTCAAAATTCTATTACGATTTCTACAGCACATTGCAGATCAATGAGGTACAGAATCTAAATTGAAACCTATACACAAAGCCAGTTTTACTCCTGACTACTGCTGAATTTTTATTTTTTGTACATCATAATTCCAACTGTATCCGGATAATTTAAACCACGTCTACTTTGAAACCCATAGTTTTTTCTTAATCGGGTTTTGTTCCTAAATCCTATACTCTTCCCTGTTCCCTTTTGACAAACTCCAGTTCTCAACTTGGACGAGGTTTATTTCTTAAAAATTCCCTAATAGCCATTATTTATATAGCTGTAGCCAGGATAATTAGGACATGATTAGTCCTTGAAACCAAAGAATAACAAGGGTTTTACTCTTGCCTATTGCCTATTGCCTTCTGCTATATATAGAATTTTTAAATATTTGATGTGTGAAAATCGTCAAATATAATAAAGGATTAATACTTAAGATATATAGCTTTAATATTTTTTGTTTAATTGCTACTCTACATCTGTCCAAAGTTAGATAAACAGCATTTCTGTGGTTGGAGACAAAAATACTGTGCTATAGATACTTTAGGAAAAGAAAAGAGAAACACGTTATGTATATTTTCTCCAATTTCCATGCTCTGAAAGGGAATTGAGGCGTGTTTGTCTGAGTTGTTAAAAAATTGTGGTTATCATGTCTGAACTACTCCAAACATTACTGGACAGCGAAGAAAAAATTGAGCTTCGTTCTTTCATTAGTGACTTACGTCAACAAGAAAAGAAGTATTGGTTAAGGAACGATATAAGTCAGGTCTATAGTGAGTATTGTGCTAGATACGATAAATCTGAGCATTTCCGCACTACCTCAAATTTAGGCAAACTAATTTACTATACACAGGAAATTATTCAAGAAGAGTCAAGCTTCTGTTTTATTATCCGACCGAAGATTGCGAGTCAGGAAGTCTATCGTGTGACGGAAGAATTGGATATTATCCCGATGACAGTACAGGAGTTGTTGGATCAACGCGATCGCTTCGTCAACAAATTTCATCCCCAAGATGGCGATTTGTTAGAATTGGATTTGGGACCTTTTTATGATTACTCCCCGACGATCCGCGATCCGAAAAACATTGGAAAAGGAGTACAATTTCTCAACCGCTATCTATCTAGCAAAATATTCCAAGATCCAAAACAATGGCTAGACACGTTATTTAATTTTTTGCGCTTACACCAGTATAACGGTGTCCAATTGTTAATTAATGATCGCATTCAATCACAACAACAACTTTCTGCACAAGTTAAGAAAGCTATAGCTTTAGTGAGCGATCGCCCCCAAAATGAACCCTACGAACAATTCAGGTTTGAATTACAAATGATCGGTTTTGAGCCGGGTTGGGGTAATACTGCTGAACGTGTGCGCGAAACTTTAAGCATTCTAGATGAACTAATTGATTCTCCTGATCCTCAACCTCTAGAAGGTTTCATCTCTCGACTCCCGATTATTTTTAAAATTGTTTTAGTATCAGCCCACGGTTGGTTTGGACAAGATGGTGTTTTAGGTCGTCCCGATACTGGAGGACAAGTAGTTTATGTCCTTGACCAAGCGAAAAGTCTAGAAAAGCAGTTGCAAGAAGATGCAATGTTAGCTGGTTTAGAAGGCTTAAATGTCCAACCAAAAGTAATTATTCTCACTCGCTTAATTCCTAATAGTGATGGGACACTTTGCAACCAGCGTCTAGAAAAAGTGCATGGTTCAGAAAACGCCTGGATTTTGCGTGTACCCTTGCGGGAATTTAATCCTAACATGACTCAAAACTGGATTTCTCGATTTGAGTTTTGGCCTTATTTAGAAACCTTCGCCGTTGATGCAGAAAAAGAGATTTTAGCAGAACTTCAAGGTAGACCTGACTTAATTGTTGGTAATTATTCTGATGGTAACTTAGTGGCATTTTTACTATCGCGACGGATGAAAGTCACCCAGTGTAATATTGCCCATGCGTTGGAAAAATCTAAATACTTGTTTAGTAATCTCTACTGGCAAGATTTGGATGATAAATATCATTTTTCCTTGCAATTCACTGCTGACTTAATCGCCATGAACGCTGCTAACTTTGTCATTAGCAGCACTTACCAAGAAATTATTGGCACAAACGATAGTGTGGGACAATACGAGTCTTATAAATGTTTCACTATGCCAGATTTATATCATGTAGTGAATGGCATTGAATTATTTAGTCCCAAGTTTAATGTTGTCCCACCTGGGGTCAATGAAAATTACTATTTTCCCTACACACGGACTCAAGACAGAGTAGAAAGTGATAGTTTACGGCTAGAAGAAATTCTATTTACTCTGGAAGACCCGTCTCAAATCTTTGGTAAACTCGACGAACCTAGTAAGCGTCCGCTTTTTTCAATGGCTCGTCTTGACCGGATTAAAAATTTAACTGGGTTAGCAGAATGCTTTGGTAGAAGCAAAGATTTACAAGAGCATTGCAATTTAATTCTCGTAGCTGGTAAATTGCGTGTAGAAGAATCAGGTGATAACGAAGAACGAGATGAAATTGTCAGGCTCTATCACATAATTGATGAATATAATCTGCACGGTAAGATTCGCTGGTTAGGTGTGCGCTTAACCAAAAGTGATTCTGGAGAAATTTACCGCGTCATTGCTGAACGTCAAGGAATATTTGTGCAACCAGCTTTATTTGAAGCCTTTGGTTTGACAGTTTTAGAAGCGATGATTTCAGGATTACCAACTTTCGCTACCCAGTTTGGTGGACCACAGGAAATTATCCAGGATCAGGTGAATGGTTTTTACATTAACCCCACAAATTTAGAAGAAACAGCCGATAAAATTCTGGAATTTGTGACTAAGTGTGAGCATAATCCTAATTATTGGTCGGAAATTTCCCAGCAAGCAATTGACCGAGTTTACAGTACCTATACTTGGAAGATTCACACTACAAAGCTGCTATCGTTAGCACGGATTTATGGCTTCTGGAATTTTAGCTCCAAGGAGAATCGTGAAGATTTATTGCGTTACCTAGAGGCTTTATTCTATCTCATTTACAAACCCAGGGCGCAGCACCTATTAGAACAGCATAAATATCGCTAAATAGCAGGTGACAGGGCTAAAAGCCTTTTGGTGTCTAAGTTTTATAACTTGTTTATCTCGTTTTATCTCGTTTTATCTCGTTCCCAGTCTCAGACTGGGAATGTGATCACAGAGGCTCTGGCCTCTGCTTGTCGCAACTCAAGATATAAAACAGTCCCAGCCATTAAATTGACAACTCCCACCAAGTTCTTTGACCAACAACACCATCTACTAATAAATTGCGTTGATTTTGAAAGGCTTTGATAGCTGCTTCGGTCAGGGGTCCAAATATGCCATCGACTCGAATACCATAGCCGTTAGACACTAATAACCGCTGCATAATTCTCACAGACATACCTGCGCTGCCAAAACGTAGAGTTGGCATGGGTTGTCTATTATATGCTGGGTATCGTGCTAATAGCTGCTCTTTTGTAGGGATATCCTGAGCATCAGCTAACTCAAAAGATATTGAGGAGAGGTGCTTTTGTCGAATTTGTGTTAATATCTTATGCCGCTGATTTGCCAGTACCGAGATTTTAGGTTTGTCCCTTGCATCTGCTGTCATGAATTCAGGTGGTGTGATTTGAGAAGTAGAGGTTAACTGAGATAACTGACTATTTGTTGACTTCTGCACGCCATTTTCCGTTTGAAATGGTCGTTGCTCCGGCAAATGGGGCAAATTTGGTTGTGTGGTGCTTAACACGCCCGTCATTAGCAGGCCAATTTCAGTCATTGTAGTTCATCTCATATTTTGTACCTATAAGGATAAACCAGGAGTAGACAAACAAATAGTGTGAAACTGTAACTCTCGACAAAGAAATTTTTCTAAGTAAATATATAACATCTTTTTTAAACAATATACAGTTAAATAACGTATTAACATTGAGTTGGGATTGTTCAGAGTAAGGGGCAATTCTATCTAGGGGTTATGTATTGCGTTTTATAGCGGTAACATTTAGCTTGGTATTTAGAATAATTATGTGTTGTATTTTACTGTGAGTGATAAGAATAATTTTATAGTTACTGAGTCAGTTTTTTAACATTGATTCAAGATGCCAGTCAAGGAGTTGTCTGTCTATATTAGCAAAGATTATTGATTGTAGAATAACCGTTGATTAACCTTGCAGTCGTTGCCCAAAGCGATCGCCTTGGGCAAATGTTTATAGAACTAACTCACAACTGGATGGAAATAGAAAGCGAAACCTAAAACCGTATAGGCAGCTAAAAGTAAAGTTCCTTCTAACCAATTGGACTTACCATCAGAACTAATGCTATTGGCAATTAACACTGATACTGCTACTGCTACTAATTCAAAGGGATTGAAATCTAAATCCATAGGCTGATTCAGGAACCGCCCAGCAATGACTAAAACGGGGGCGACAAATAGGGCAATCTGCATACTTGATCCCACAGCCACAGATAAAGACAGATCCATCTTATTTTTCATAGCCACAGTGACTGCTGTAGCGTGTTCTGCGGCGTTACCGACTATGGGTAGCAAAATCACCCCTGTAAATAATGCTGTCAAACCTAACTTGGATGTGGCTACTTCCAAAGTTTCAACCAGCAATTCTGACTCTAAGGCAACTAGTAAAGTACAGACCAGCAATACACCAGTCCAAATCCAAAGATTTGGTTTTTCTTCTGCGGCGATTTCCTCAATTTTTGCGTCTGTCTCTGCTTCTATCTCTGCTACACCCACGTCATATAAATAGGCATGAGTTTTCATAGAAAATAGCAGTGTGAGTCCGTAAACCAGAATTAAGACTACAGCAACAGCAAGAGAGAGATTTTGCAATGTTCTCTCACTGATGCCTATAGATGTGTAGTTCATTGCTGTTGGTAACAAAATCGCAATTACAGCCAAGTTCATTGATGAAGCATTTACCCGCGCCACAACTGATTGGAACGTTTGTTCCTTGTAGCGCAGTCCGCCCAACAACATGGAAAAACCCATAACTAGGAGTAAGTTACTGATAATTGATCCAGTAATACTGGCTTTGACAACATCTATTAACCCAGCATTGAGGGCAACTAAAGCAATAATTAGCTCTGTTGCGTTACCAAAGGTGGCATTTAACAACCCTCCTAATGAGGGACCGACTACTACAGCAATTTCTTCTGTAGCTGTACCCATCCAAGCGGCGAGGGGAAGAATTGCTAGTCCAGCGGTGATGAAAACTATCAAGTCTCCCCACTCTAAAAAGTGAGCCGCTAAGGAAACTGGTATAAAAAGTAAGAGAATCAGGAAAATAATGTTTTTAGCTGACATTTATCGTCTCGAATTTTGGATATGAGTGACAGATGCTTGCGAAGAATTGAAACATAAGGCTGTAACCAACTGTAACCAAGATACAGGATACTCTCAACTGAACAACAAGATCCCCGACTTCTCTAAGAAGTCGGGGATCTGAAATGAACAGCATATTATCAAGCTTTCAGAAATTTAACTGTTTCCATGACTGCCGCAGATATATAAAATAAGATTGCGATTTAATTCGATATTGCAATGTTTTGTTGCAAAAGTATGAATTCCAGCCTGGGTTTGATCACAAAAATGGGCTTTAATGGTATAAAAGACGATTAATTTTATTGGCTGATTAGCGTTGCCAGTGATACAATCCCCAATATGAGGTTTGATTCCATCTTCGATTACTTTATGCCTGCGGGGAAAAGGTGGCGCGATAATGCAGATTTCCCGACATATTAAGACCATTTTTGCCAAAATCCCTATTCAGCTTTATTTCCAAGCTGTTGTTTAGAGCGGATTTGGTAGGAAAACAACTGTAAAAAGGTACATAGAACAATACTTTCGCCACAACTGCAATTTTACTTTGGATAAAAATATCATGACATCTGCTGCTGAATTGCCAGCAAGCTCTGGCTCAAAATTTAAATTAGCTCAAGATTCCCAATACCTTGCTGATCATGATCCCCTGAAAAAATCCCAGGGTGTATACGTGACGGTGCATGGTCATTTTTACCAACCACCCAGAGAAAATCCTTATTTAGATGCGATTGAACGCCAACCTAGTGCTGCACCTTTCCATGATTGGAATGAACGCATTCATTGGGAATGCTATCGCCCCAACGCCTTTGCTAGAGTGCTAAATGACAAAGGTGAATTATTGGGGATCGTTAATAATTATGAGTACATGAGCTTTAATATTGGTCCGACTCTGATGTCGTGGTTGGAACGCTACGATGTGGAAGTTTATCAGCGGATTTTGGAGGCTGATGCTAAGAGTAGCCAAAGGTTGCATGGTCATGGAAATGCGATCGCCCAAGTATATAATCACATCATCATGCCTCTGGCCAATGAACGGGATAAATATACCCAAATTCGCTGGGGTAAAGAAGACTTTAAATCTAGATTTGGTCGTGATCCCGAAGGTATCTGGTTAGCAGAAACCGCTGTTGATTATCCGACTTTAGAAGCTTTGGTATCGGAAGGAATTCGTTTTATTGTCCTGGCACCATCCCAAGCACAACGCTGTCGTCCTTTCCCAACTGAAAACGATCCCCACCCTGCATGGCATGAAGTTGGTGGTAGTCAGATTGATCCCACCCGTCCTTATCGTTGTTATTTAAAGCCTACTCTCCAGACGACATCTTCACCTCTGAGTGCAACTAAAACAACTACGCCAGAAAGCACAGCAGGCTTACCTTACATTGATATCTTTTTCTACGATGGACCAATTTCACGGGACATGGGTTTTAGTGATGTGGTTTATAATTCTCACCACTTTGCAGGCCGTGTGGGTGCAGCAGTACGCGGGGATCATCGTCCCGCACAGTTGATATCTGTGGCCACCGATGGGGAAACCTTTGGACATCACAAAAAGGGAACTGAGAAAACTTTAGCCTATGCCTTTATTGGTGAGTTTCCTCATCACGGTTGGACGGTAACAAATTTTGCTCACTACCTGAGCTTAAATCCTCCCACGTGGGAAGTGGAATTAAAATCTATCACCGCTTGGAGTTGCGCTCATGGTGTGGACAGATGGCAAGATGATTGTGGTTGCGGTGGGGAAGGGGGTGTATGGCATCAAAAATGGCGGCGGCCGTTGCGGAATGCTTTGAATTGGTTGCGGGATCAGTTAATTGAGGTGTATGAGGAATATGGCGGCAAAATATTCCGTGATCCCTGGTTAGCAAGGGATGAATATATTCAGATTTTACGCGATCGCTCCCCTGCTAATGTCAGCCGTTTTCTCTCCCGTCATCAAAACCACAAACTTACCGCTGTGGAACAAGTAGATGCTTTGCGTTTGTTGGAAATGCAGCGTCACGCTTTGTTTATGTTCACTAGTTGCGGCTGGTTTTTTGAAGAACTATCCAGACCAGAGGGTACGCAAATTCTCCGTTATGCGGCTCGTGCTTTAGAATTAGCAGGGGATGTGGCAGGTGTGCAGTTGGAAAAAGGCTTCCTCAAACGTTTGGGTTTAGCTCTCAGCAATGTTGAACATTTTAAACATGGTGCTGAAGTATATCGTCAATTGGTACTAACTGCCCAAATCGGATTTAAACAAGTTGCCTCCCATTACGCGATTACTTCCTTATTTAACAATCACAACAATGCCTTATCGGCACAGGATAAGTCTCCAAATCTCCAAACTTACCAAAAGCGCGTTTATTGCTACACAGCCAATGAATTAGATTACCAACTGCAACGCATGGGCGCTTTAACTATGGCGGTAGGACACTTGAAATTAGTGTCAGAAATTACTTGGGAAAGTGAAGACTTGGTGTTTGCGGTTCTGCATCTGGGAGGTTGGGATTTCCATTGCTGCATTCAACAGTTTACAGGCAGGCGTGATTATAGCCACTTGAAAGAAAAGCTATTAGCATCGCTACAACAAGCAAGTGCGGCTCACGCTATCTTGGTGATGACGCAGATTTTTGGGGATGAAGCCTTTAATTTGCAAAATTTATTTGCCGAAGAACGCCACCGGATTATGCGCTTGTTAAGTCAGGAAACACTGACACGATTAGACCAACTCTATACCCAGACATATCGTGAAAATTACGGTGTGATTATGGCGTTTCATCGGGATGAGTTAGAAGTTCCCCAAGAATTACAGGTAGCGGCCGAGATTGCTTTAGGTTATCGCTGTATGATGACATTGCGATCGCTAGAGCAAGATATCACCGAAACCCAATTAAGTTGGAATCACATTCTCGAATTAGAAGCGATCGCCACTGAAGCCAAACATCTGCGCTGTCGGTTAAATATACCTGAAGGCAAACAGATATTAGAACAGTTAATTATGCGATTGCTGTGGCAATTATTACACGATGCTAACGGTTCTTTTAGTACAGATATCCAAAGGTTAGAAAAGTTGATTGATGTCGGGTATCAGCTAAATTTGGGCATTTCTTTGGAAAAATCCCAAGAACTCTACTTTAGCTGTTTGCATAGTCAAATAGTTCCCGTGTGTCTGAGCAACTTGAATAACCAAGCAGAAGCTACTCAGTGTAGTCAGTTGCTGAAATTAGGGCAAAAATTAGCCGTTGATGTCAGCATAATTGCGAAAAAATTGGCTTAAAAGTAGCACCTATTTGCAGGGTTGGCAATTTCACAACAACAGGACTTACGCACACAAAATTTGTCATTGCGACCGGAACAGACTGTAGGGACGCAATGCCAGAGTTTCAGCGATTACTTCGCTATCGCTCGTAATGACGTAATTACGTTAATTGTGCGTAAGTCCTAACTATATCTAAGGAACATTACGCGCACCCGAATTAGGCGATGATTCATTTTGTAAGCGTATTAATGTATTATAAATTCGCTGTTTTAACGCATTGTTATTTTGGTATTCAACCGTAATTTGATTGAAACGTTCAAATGTCAAATTATGTGCTGCCACTATTTTTTGAGAATCGTTACAATAATTAACCGCTATATCCTTAGCCTTATTTGGTAGAGAATTCATACTGCTGGGATCATTACAAACAATTTTGGGAATTTCTTTCCCACCAATCAGTTTTTTAATTTCCTCAAAAGCTTGTTGACGCTTTGGTTCCATTGCTAACACAGATTGGGCATAGTTAGTAACTTCTGTATTGTTAACTGTCAAGGGTTGAGCATCAGCTTTGACACTCAACCCCACAGTAGCGATTAAACTCGCAGCAGTGAGAGTTGCAAATACCAAATACTGAGACAGCTTACACTCAATTGAATTTCGCAAAAAGACCAAATAATTTTCCTGCATACGATAGATGACACAGAACAATAGTAGAGATATGATAGTGGATTTGAATTATTTTAGGAATCAGAAGTTCCGGTAAAATCGGAATTTACTAAATTTTTATAGGCACTGGGGTGATGTGGTGATGGGAAGAAAATTCTTTACCTGTTCCCTGTTCCCTGTTCCCTGTTCCCTTCTTTCCCAATTACCTTCTCTGATATACTTGACAGAGTTCAATGACTTTAGTTTGTAGTATTGATGTTTCTGAAGCTCCTTGTTTCAGGCTGACTTCTAATTCCAGCAGCAAGGGTAAATAAGAAATTAGTTGCGGTACAGAAAGAGATTTGACTTCTTGCTGTAAAAAGTAGATACGTTTCGGGTTATTGATTTCCGCAGCTTGGGCGATCGCTTGGGGGTTGCGCTCTCCTGCTTCCATCATAATCTTTACCCATAACCACGTGCGAAACTGACCAATCAAAGTGGCAACAATCCGCAAACCCGGTTCCGCAGCATTAATTAGATCCCCTAAAACACCCAAAGCTTTAGCTGTATCACCCGTTCTGATAGCTGCTGCTAATTGCAACGTGTTTTGAGTAGTATTTCTGACTAATAGAGTTACAGTTTTCACATCTAAGGGCTTATTGCTACCTGCAATGTAAAGCCGTAATTTCTCCATTTCGGTGTAGAGAAGCCGTGTATCGTTACCTATAGATTCAGCCAACAGTTCCGCAGTCTGGGGAGTTAGTTTCACACCCACAGTTTGAGCAGCTTGATTTACAGCTTGTACCAACAATTCCGTTTTCCAGGGGGGAACAAGTGAAAACTCTTGGAACTGGGCAAATTGTTTCAAAAATTTTGTAGCTTTGAGGCGTTCATCAGGTTTATTGCGGCTAGTGAGTAATAAAAACGAGTCTTCAGGAATTACAGGTAAAGTCCGTTGTAATTCTGATAACACATTTTCTGGACACTGTTGACACAGAGTAGTATTAATCAACCAAACCAAACGTCCACCTGCGCCAAAAGTGGGTGTCATGACTTGATTTAAAGCCTGAATCACAGCATCAGCTTGATCTGGGGGGAAAGCAGTATAGTTAAAACTTGTCCACAGAGGATCGAGAATGCGATCGCGCAAAACTGCAACCGCCTTTTCCATCGCAAAATCATCTTCACCCCAGTAAACATAGATTGGCATAATCATTCAAAATAGGGAACAGGGACAAATCAAGTCAAAAGTCAAAAGTCAAAAGGCTTACCCTCGTGAAAACGGGGATCAAAATTAAAGAACTCCTGACTCTTGACAAAATAACTTGGTCAAACTAAGTAAATTTCCCATTTCAATCCAAAATCACCTTTGAAAGTGATTTTCACATTTATTTAAGAGAGCGCGAGGCTAAGAAGATTGGACGACAACTACCAAACCTACTTAAATCGGGTAGCACGCATGACGCTACCAGAATCTTACAGAACCCAAGTTCAGCATATCCAGGAATCTTCCAAATTCAAGCCCCATGATGGAGTCAGACAACCAGCACCCTTTCCTGGCTATACGCTGATTACCCCACCAGCAGCAGAAGATACACAAAACGCTGATTTTTACAGCCAAATCGAGACTTATCAGCGATCGCTGTTAGAGTTACCAATCGACTCTGATTTGATTGTACCTCTACCTCCTGCCAGCTTTCATTTAACCGTCGCAGATTTGATTTGGGATCATGCTTTTGTTCATGCTACTGAAAAAAATCCCCAATTTGAACAGGAATTAAACTCTTGCTTAGGTGATTTATTTGAGCAGTATCAACAGTTAAAGAGCAAAGCCACTAATCCGATTTCCTGGCAAATGCTAGGACTGATAGTGATGCCAAGGGCTGTAGGTGTGTGCCTAATCCCCAAAGATGAACGCTGCTATGAGGAAATTATTCAACTCCGTCGGCTAATTTATCAAAATCGTAAGTTAATGGGCTTGGGTATTGAGCAACATTATCATTTTACTGCTCATATTACATTAGGCTATTTTGGGGAAATTCCTGCTGAACTAGACCGGATAAAACTCAGTAATATGTTGTCAGAGTTAAATCAACAATGGTTGTTGAACTTCCCAGAAATTTTAATCCATCGGGTTGAGTTGCGGAAGTTTGACAATATGACACGCTATTATCGTCAACCAGACTGGACTAGTTTAGATTTTTAATTTGTCAATAGTCAGTTATCAGTTGTAGAAAAATTATAAAGGATGAAGAATCAAAATCTAAAGCGATTAATTTTTCTTCATCCTTTATCCTTAGATGCCCAATTTTTCAAACAAATCGGGGATCTGGGTATTAAGTTTTTTTTAGTTGAGCTACTAAATAGACATCTCCGATAAAGATTGTAGAGCCAAGAATCCCTACCTATGGAATGTCTCTACAAGGGTTCTAGAAGACGCATATTTAATTTTCGGAGATATCTAATCATTCAGCATCAAGACTAATGATGAGCAACACCAACAGCAGTCAGCTAATACACCGTTGCAGTTGAAATTCCTGATAATGATTTTGATGCTGATTTAGAAATATTGATCTTGCAGCATAGAAGCTTATGTATCGAATGGCAGAAGTATTGACAGCCAGGATTAAGCTAGTCTGTGTATAGAATTAAAGCCAGATTTTCCTGACTTTACATCGGCAGCAGACAACAACTATCACTACGAATAAGACCTTGTAAGACCTTGGGACTGTTGTCATCAATCAAGTTTACACAGTGTTGATTTCAGCTTTAAGGATGAAATTATGATTTTTCAAACTTCGCTAATTGCAGTAAATAGTTTCAAGTGGTGCTATTTACACTTAGGATTAGCCCCAATAAAAGTAACTGGTGAAGTTTTCACTCCAGTACCAACAGCACTAGCTTTTTCTAGTCCTAAATTTTTACTAGCATTGCTAAGTGGCATAGTTATGGCCTTAGCATTTCAATTATTACTCACAAATCTCTCGTTAGCGGTGGGAATTTCCGCTATAGGAACTGGTGCATATTCTGATGTTGATGATACACAAACATTAGGAGGAAGCATTCGCAAAATTGAAGCTAAAATTGGGATTTGGGCAATTTTATCTTCCAGTATTGCATTATTTATCGCTTGTTTCGTAGCAATTAAACTTAGCTTAATTGAAAGTGCAGTTTTAGGCGCGATTATTGGTGTCATTATTTGGTCTAGCTACTTTACCATAATCATGTGGCTGGGTTCGAGTGCGGTAGGCTCATTAATTGGTTCTTTTATTAGCACTGTAACTTCTGGTATTCAAGGCTTGCTGGGTACAGCTACTGCTGCTACTACTTCAGCTTTGGGTGCCAATGCTGCTCAAAAACAGATGGTAGCAACAGCCGAAGAAATTACCGCCGCAGTTCGGCGAGAATTAACTTCCGGTTTTGATGCTGAAAGTATTAAAAATACTCTGCAAAATTCTTTGAATTCTCTCCAATTACCAAAGTTGGATATCAAAGAAATTAGAAATCAATTTGACCATTTGTTAAAAGATATAGATTTACGAGAGATTGGCGATAGACAATTTCTGGAAAATATTAATCGTCAGACCTTCGTAGATTTAATCAGCAGTCGTACAGATTTTTCTCCAGAGGATGTTAATAAAATTGCTGACCAACTTGAAGGTGCTTGGAAGCAAGTTTTAACTCGCCAAAATACGACAGGGAAAGTCATTGATTTAATTAAATCTGCTAGTCCAGAAGAATTAAACTCAGAAAAATTAGGTGAAAGACTGCAACAATTGATAACTGTTGGCGGTAATGGTAAGCAAACCAATGGAGTCATCAAACAAGCTATTCAATATGGCTTAGGTGCTGCGGGAACAGCAGTATTAGAGAGAGTTAATCTTGCTGATGTCAATGTTCAAGAAATTACCACTGAACTGAAAAAAATTGGCGGTCAGGTTCAAGATGTTGATGTCAATAAAATTATTGAGCAACTGAAACAGATTGCTAACAAAACAACGGAACAAACAAGTAAAATAGGTACTCAATTAGGTGAAAGATTTGCCAAACCTCAGAATCCTATCAAGGCAGATGTAGAAGATTATCTTCTTAATTCTTTTCCTTGGCATTTTAACCGTTTGACAATTCAAGATGAATTCAGAGATGTTATTTATGACCCAAATGCAGATCCAATCACTGTACGCCGTCAGCTAGAAGAAATTAATCAAGATTACTTTGTCAACTTGCTGAAACAACGTGGTGATATTAGCGAGGACAGGATTCAAGAAATTGCCGAACAAATAACAAGTATTCGTCAAGAAGTTTTCCAAATTGTTCAGCAAACTGAAAGAGAGGTTCAATCTCAAGACTTACATCGGAGAATAGAAGATTATCTGCGGAATACTAACAAAGAAGAATTAAATCCTGAAGGTATTGAGCGCAATTTTAGCACCCTACTTGAAGACCCAGAAGCTGGAGTTGAAGATTTACAGCAACGGTTGAGTGAATTTAACCGTGATACCTTGGTACAACTACTTCAGCAACGTCAAGATATTAGCGAAGAGGAAGCTAATAATATTGTTGGTAAACTCGAAGGCACTCGTGATAATGTTGTCAATCGAGCTAGAGAATTGCAAGAGCAAGCAAAAAATAAAGCTCAAGAATTGCGTCAAAGAGTAGAAGATTATTTGCGGAATACTAACAAAGAAGAATTAAATCCCGAAAGTATTGAGCGCGATTTTCGAGTTTTGTTAGAAGACCCGCAAACGGGAATCAATCTTTTACGCGATCGCTTATCGCAATTTGATAGAGATACGCTGGTACAATTATTGAGTCAGCGTCAGGATTTAAGTGAAGAACAGGTAAACCAAACTCTAAATGCTTTGGAAAGGGTACGAGATAATATTATCCAAGCACCGCAGAAAGTTGCAGACAAAGCGAAAGAACAATACGAACAAACGACAACAGCCATAGCTGAATACCTGCGGAATACCAACTTGAAAGAACTGAATCCTGAAGGTATACAGCGAGATTTGCAAAAGTTGTTTAGTGACCCCAAACAGGGTGCTTCCGCATTACGCGATCGCCTCTCGCAAGTTGATAGGGAAACTTTAGTTAAATTGCTTTCTGGGCGTGAAGATTTGAGCGAAGAACAAGTTAACCAAATTATTGATTCTGTACAAGCAGCAACTAATAACATTGTCAAAGCACCGCAACGTTTGGCGCAACGCACGACTAAACAAGTGTTAGACTTTGAAGCAAATTTGGAAAATTATCTACGCAATACCAAAAAAGAAGAACTGAATCCCGAAGGGATCAAACGCGACTTACGATTGTTGCTGTCTTCACCCCGCGTAGGTATTGGTAGTTTAGGCGATCGCGTTTCCAGAATTGACCGTTCTACATTAGTAGCTTTGCTTTCCCAGCGTGAGGATATCACAGAAGAAGAAGCAAACAGAATTGTAGACCAAATTGAATCTGTGCGTGACTCGATAGTTGCACAATTCGACCAGATTCAGCAAAGAATGCGATCGCTTGTTGATAGAATTTTCGGCAGCATTCGTGAATATCTCAATTCCCTAGATCGTCCTGAACTGAATTATGAAGGTATTCAACACGATTTTGCGAAGATATTCGATGACCCGCAAGCAGGATTTGAAGCTTTGCGCGATCGCTTAGGTGAATTCGACCGTGACACCTTAGTTGCTATCCTCACTTCTCGTCCAGATATATCCGAAGAACAAGCCAATCAAATTATCAATCGCATTGAATCTGCGCGGGATAGTGTATTGCATCGAGCCGAACGCATCCAGCAAGAAACCCAAAGAAGACTACGCGCAATTAAAGAACAAGCAAAACAGCAAGCAATTGACAGTAAAAAAGCCCTTGCCGATGCTGCTTGGTGGTTATTTAATGCTGCTGTTATCTCCCTCGTAGCATCAGCAATAGCTGGAGTTTTAGCGGTCATTACTCCTAATCCCATACTCTAAGACTTGTAGCTTTTTCGATTTTCGATTGATCCCCCCTATCCCCCCTTTTTAAGGGGGGAACCGGAATAGGGAACAGGGAACAGGGAACTCTTAACAGGGAACAGAAAGAATGTCAGATATTGAATAGGGAACAGGGAACTCTTAACAGGGAACAGAAAGAATGTCAGATATTGAATAGGGAACAGGGAACAGGGAACTCTTAACAGGGAACAGGGAACAGAAAGAATGTCAGATATTAATGATTTTAAAGACTTAATGATTTGGTAAAAAGGGATGGATATTGCTGAAAAATGTTATTTTCTTACTAAACTTTTTCCTAAAGACGAATTATATGCTATGGTTTAGCAAATCAGAAGAAGTGCAGTATCCATTCCAGCTAATATAGCTGAAGGATATGGACGACGATATAGAGGAGAATATGTAAGATTTTTAAACATAGCGCAAGGGTCAGTTAATGAATTAGAAACTCACCTAATTTTATCTAAACGAGTAGGATTATGCTCAGAAAAAGACATTGAAGTAATTCTTAACTTATTACGAGAAGAAAGCAGAATGATTATTAGTCTTATCAAAAGACTAGAAAATTTAAATTTGTTCCCTGTTAAGAGTTCCCTGTTCCCTCCTCTCAACTTGTCAGTTTAGCATAACAAGTACCGAAGAGCCTTTTTTCCTACAATCAAAGATGCTACTGTTGTTAAGTTTACCCGATGGTAATAATATCGCAGACTACAAAGAAAAGCTTTAAATTAATCCAGTTAAAAAGAATTGAATTAATGTCAGCACTGCACCATCATCTGAAGGGTAATCAGCCGTTAGTAACTTTTCTTTAGTTGCTACTTTAACCTCTATATTCATTCCCATCATCATTAAAGTGGATATCTTCTGGTGTAAATCCCCAAGTTAGTAGTTTCTTATTTAGTTTTTGAGTAACAATAACTTTGATATCAATTTCCGGTTGTAAATAAGTCGGATTTTTTAACAGCCAATATATTGTTTCTGGGTCTGTTTCAATAACTTGGTTGATGGCATCGATGAGAATGTGCTGAATTTTTTCTGGGTTGGTAACAATGGTCAGAAAATCTTTCAAGCTATTTATAGCTTCGGGTTTATGGCTTTTAAGCAAAAAAACCGCTATGTTTATGAGTTGTTCAATTCGCTTTTGAGACAATAGCATTTTGATTAATATATACTGTTTTATTGGTTGAGATGTGAGTGACTTTTTGCAGTTGTGAATTTATTTGTTTTGGGAAGATTGCAACTGAGTATAGATTTTTTCCAGCAAAACTTGAACTTTAAATGGTTTAAATAAAATATCTTGGTATCTCACGTAATTCTGCCAGTTGGGAATTGTTTCTAAAGCAGATCCCGCCATGAAGATAAAGGGAATATCTGCCGTTTCTAAATCTTGGTGAAGTTTTGTGATAAATTCCCAGCAATTTTCATAGCTATTGAAATAGCGACTTGAATGACCACACAAAATTACATCAGGTTTTTCGAGTTTAGTTAACTCATATCCTTGTTCACAAGATGCCGCAGTAATTGGCATTAATCCATGTAGATGAAGTAATTCTGCTATAAGATTTAATAGCGTAGGTTCAGGTTCAACTATTAGAATCTTGTTCATATTGTTGCTACCATGATTTGCTTTGCAAGGGTTATCTATCCTTTAAGCTACACAAAATTTGTGAATAATTTATGAATGCAAATAAATTAATAATTAGTAATTGATAATTTAATTGGTAAAAGCAAAAGACAATATAATATATCTCCCCTGCTCCTCTGCCCCTCTGCTCCTCTGCCCCTCTGCTCCCCTGCCCCTCTGCTCCCCTGCCCCTCTGCCCCTCTGCTCCCCTGCTCCTCTGCCCCTCTGCCCCTCTGCTCCCCTGCCC
>NZ_JACJQU010000037.1 GCF_014696825.1 Anabaena sphaerica FACHB-251
TTTTAGGTTTTTTGCAATGAGCGTGGTTTTTGTAGGAAGTTACTGGCTGTGTTTGGCACAAAAAGCCTATGAGTAGGTTTTGTGATGGCTTCTTTAGCGATGGCAACGACAACACCGTAGCCATAGCTGGGGTCATGCTGATGGCTTCTTTAGCGATGGCAACGGTCGGACGATGGCTTTTTTAGCCATAGCCGGGGTCAGCCGATAGCTTTTTTAACTTTGGCAAGGAGTGATGCAGGTTGTTTTACAGCTGGGGAGTGGATTTGACGGATGCCTATTATAGCCTTTAGGGGTCTTGTAGATGCTTTTTATTGTCTGTGGTGCGTATCTTACGAATGCCTTTCAGTGCCTTTGAGTTGGTGACACAGCTGTTTTTATTGCTCGTCAGTGAAGGAAAACAGATGAGTTTCAGTCTGCACAGTGTCTTACTGATGGCTATTACAGCCTGTGTGGAATTGGTGAGAAATTGAGATTTTGGAGGCTTCTGATATGGCTTATGCCATCGCCAGAGTGAAAAAATTGAAACGAGCCAATATTGCTGGGAGTGCTGCTCACACTTCCAGGCAGCGAGAAACGCCCAATGCTGACCCGACTAAACAAAATATCAGGTTCATAGGCAATACTGACAGGGAGGAAAAGTTAGAAGATTTGGTGTTAGCGAAGATTGGGCAGTATGAGCAAAAACGAAAAATTCGCACTGATGCGGTGTACTGTGTAGAGATTTTGCTGACTGCTTCTCCTAGTTATTTTCGACCGCTTGACCCCACGGCTGCTGGGTATTACGAAGAGGAGAGGTTGGCTGATTGGTTGTCAGCGACGCAGCAGTGGTTAGAGAAGGAATATGGCGATCGCGTCAACTCCAGCACCCAAGCAAGTGGAGCGTATCTGAATGGGAATAGCAGTTCTGTAGGCGATTGTGCTTTGCACACTGCCGAAGGCAATCGCATTGTCAGGGCTGAATTGCACTTGGATGAAGTAACACCCCACATTCATGCTTATTTTGTGCCACTGGATGAAAACGGGCAACTGCGGTGCAATCATTTTTTTGATGGTCGGCAGAAGATGCGAGATTTTCAAGAAAGCTACTTTGCGGCTGTGCAGCACCTGGGGTTAGAGCGTGGGATTCGAGGTAGTGTAGCTAAACACCAGGATATTAAGGATTTTTATCGCATAGTTGAGGAAGGAAAGGATTTGAACTCGGAACTGACTATTGCACAGATGCGGGCTAAGGCAGCAGATCGAGATAGGGCAGTGCAGAGT
The DNA here is from genome assembly GCF_014696825.1 of Anabaena sphaerica FACHB-251. Taxonomy (NCBI): domain Bacteria; kingdom Bacillati; phylum Cyanobacteriota; class Cyanophyceae; order Nostocales; family Nostocaceae; genus Anabaena; species Anabaena sphaerica. Next base: position 1,261 of record NZ_JACJQU010000037.1, read on the forward strand.
AAGAGTTCTATGGAGCGCACTGCTAAAAGGTTGGTAAAGGAAAATGAGACTTTGCGACAAAGGATTAAGGAACTGGAAGCTCAAAAGGATCAGTTGCAGCAGCAGGTTAAACAATTGAGTGATTTGCCCCTGGAAGATGTGGCTTGGCATTTGGGATTAAACCAAGACAATAGCAGCTATCGCTGCTGGAAAGGGGGTGAACACATTATCTATATAAATGGCTCTTACTGGAGTCACCTTGCACCCGATACTCAGAAAACTGGTAATGTTGCAGCCAACTCCCAAAAAACTAGTGCTAGTCCTGGTGCTATTACTGGTACTGGTGCTGTGGCGTTGGTGAAACACATTAATGGGTGTAATTTTAGAGAAGCGATCGCTTGGTTAAATGACCGTTTTGGTGATGAAGGGATGCAGAGGGCTGTTACTCATTATGCTCGCCAACAAGCGCAAATGGTCATCCAAGAGCAAGAAGCACCACAGTTTGTACCACCAGTACCGGACAAATCGAACTGGCATTTAGTACACGACTATTTAACTAAGAAACGGAGATTGCCAACAGAGTTGGTGCAAGAATTATATCAACGGGGGTTGGTTTATGCTGATGATCAAGAAAATGCTGTGTTCTTGTTGAGAAACCTCAATGGTGAAACCAAAGGTGCATTTTTGCAGGGGACAAGAGCAGAAGATAATACTTTAGAAGAAGACAATACTTTTACAGGATATGCTACTGGTTTTACAGGATATGCCATTGGTACAAAACGCAGTGATGGTTGGTTTTACCTGCAATGGGGAGGACAACCTACTGATGAAATCCAAAAAGTTGTGTTGTTAAAGTCACCCCTTGATGTGCTGTCTTATGCGATGTTGGAAGTTGAAAGACACCGAGGATTACCAGGAGGAGTACCGCAACAGAGAATAATGTACATGACTGTGGATAGTCCCAGGAGTTTACCTGTGGAGTTGTTGCAGGATATACCTGAAGTAATTTGTGCTTATGATAACAATGCTGCTGGAGATGAGATGGCTGGTGCTGTAAGTGAATTGTTGCCCCAAGCGACTAGGGTTAAACCACAAGCGCAGAATTGGCATGAGGAATTGTTGGCACTGCTACGGTGGCAACAGAGAGAACGAGAGTATCAACAACAACGCCAAAAGCAACAACGACAGCGTGAGCGTGAATCTGAACTTGAGTTATGAGCCGTATTGCTAGCTATTGTTTTGGAGACAGTTTTTTTAAAATCGCCTATACGCATAAAATAGTGTAAAAACTTTGGTAGATAGTGCATCTATTAACCGAATAGCTCACCCCTAGCGATGGAGAGGCAATGCTAGTTGTAGACCGAGAACTTTTACCATCAGGTATCTATCGCCTCAGTAATGAAGCATTTAGCGTAGCTTTATAAAGAATTGGTGTCAGGAAAAATCTTGCACCGTAATAAAAAATATGTTACTTAACATTTATGTAATAATGTTTAATGATTAAGTATTTCTTTTGTACTTGTTTTCTAGGCTTTTCTGCTCCTTTGAGAGGTGAGAGTGCAGAATGCTGTGCAAAATAACTAGAAAAAATTCGGTTGACTAGAACTTGGTAGAATTGTATGATTTTTATCATTCAAATCTAAAATTCAAGTAGTATTTAATACAATTAGCTATTAATAACCTAATAATGAAAAATACTAAGTTCAGACACATTCATGCTGTATCTAGCGCATTGTTTTTTGCTCTCACTATATTAAATCAACAGGTAGCATATGCTCAACGCACAGTTTCACTAACACAAATGAAATGTTTAACTACAAGTGCAGAGCCAGGGGTTGATGCTTGGGTAACAGGAGGTGCTGATGTAAGTATTGGTCAAGAAGTGTTCACATCTGTTGCTACACTTCGTAGTGGCTGGGAGTTTATGGGAAGTAATTATATCCCCCGACATATTCCTGCAAGTGTCGCCTGTCGTATCATTCCAGCTGGTTCAAAACCTAGATTTCGTACTTTAAGGCTGGCTTTTGGACTAAACAATGGAAACTCTTATACAAAAGATGACACTTTAGTCAGACTGACAGTTATTCTTGATGGCAACACTGTAGAAACTAAAGAAATAGCTAAAGGAGAGCAAGGTTTTTTACTTCTTGATGTGACTAACATTCGGAGCGTTGCTTTAAAAGCAGAGTGCATAGCGGGACGTACTTGTCCATCAATTGTTTTTGTTCAGACACTACTGGAAGAAGCTCCTTCATCACCAGGTAGTAGAAGGTAGATATGAATATTAGCAGACGTAAATTTACTCGTATAGCTCTTATAGGAAGTACCTCTTTGGCAGCTACATCTGGCATTTTTTTCCCAAAACCGGCTGAAGCATTTTTTTTGGGTTTTCTCCTTAGAGCATTAACATCCCGTGTAATTTTTGGAAGTATGGTTCGATTTGTTGGCGGGAGACTTCTTCAAGGAATCCTTGGTCCTTCTCAAGAAGAACTGTTGAAAATTCAACTGGCTGAGAAGGACTTTATCGAACGACAATTTACCAGGAACAGAACCGAACTGGCACAAGTACAAACTAACATTTTTTGGGGTCAAGAACGGCAGGAAACATGGGGACCTAATGCAGGCTTCGCCTTTGTACAAAAGTCTCAAGATATAATCAGTACTGCAAAAATTACTGGACCAACAATGGCAGGAATTTACGGTGCTGCCAAAATATTAGCTAATCAAGGATTTTCTCCTCAAGAAATTGCAGCTTCGCTACTCCCTGTACGTTCTCAGGTTGATGATTGGTGCAGCTGGGAAGGAGATACTTTCTCAGGAGGACGTAGAAACTCGACAGTTTGTTTAACCAGTTACCGTACAGCATTAGGCGAAGTTACTTCTCGCTATGAAGTAGTCCAACCTGGTATTGGTGGGTACGGTAATATTCACTATATCCTTGAGGCTGGTGGTCAGCCTCGTCGTGATATCATGGTTAAGGTTACTTTTTCTTAAATCTATTATTTCTGCTATCTAGCTAATCGAGGTACTGACATTCGGACAATACAGAGTTACTTGGGGCATAACAATATTCAGCACACTGTTCGTTATCCCGAACTTGCATCTACCAAGTTTCAAGGGCTTTGGGATGAGTAACTTTATTATCTCCAATTATTTAACCTATCTCCCCCAAAATTTTTTGCTCTCCAAGACGGCGGGCGGCGTTTTCAGCAAGCCCTATTCAAATAATGGAATTCATTATATCCACTCTTATCTACTCTTTCGGTGATGATGAATATTGCAACTTTTGTAATCTTAATTCTGCCTCAGTGATTTGTTTTTGAATTAACTGAAGTTGCCCTTCTGCAATCTTTTTTTGTGTTTCTAGTAATTCTGTTTCTTTGATAATTCTTTGCATCCTAATTTTATGTGAATTAGTTCTACCGGGTTGAAAAATAAATCCGAGATATACTGTGACATTAGCAGCATCAAGAGTATTAACCCCCACTGACATATTAAAACCAAAATCATTTTCTGTATTCACAGGAGTATTGATAGAATGATTGAGGGGATATATATTAGGAAAATTAAATTCATTAATGTTGCTATTTTGGGCATTGTTTTGATTAGGAATTTGAAAAACATTATTGAAATCTCCATTGACTTGAGAATCACTGTTAGTATTTTGTTGAGAAGACTGTGAGAAAGCAGGTTTATTTACTAGCAAATTCCATATTAACGGATACAAAATACTAGACGTGAATACAATTGTTGATTTTTTGAACATAGCTAAATTGTTCCCCCTGATATTAATTGCTAGAAAATTATTAGCCTTATAATTAAATACAAGGCAGAATATTAGAATTATTTATCATCAAAGCTATTGTTCATTCAACATAAATAATTAAATTATGTCTGATTTTACCATTATCTACACTTTCTTGACTAATCTGTGTATCTGGTCCAATAAATTCTATCTGCAAACCAGATCCACTTGAGTTATAAGACCCAGTAACTTCTACGATATTTTTACCCTTCTTTAAAAGGTGAGAAAGACGAATATGGATGTCAGTACCTACTAAAATTTTAATAGTTTTACCATTGATTTTAATACTTCCCTTTAATCCATGAGAACCACTAATATTCAGATAATAGCTTTGCTTGAGAGCATCAGAACTTAAATTAATGATTGTTTCTTGTTTGGTATCCTTTGTAGAATGAAAATTAGCAAAAACCATATTAGGAAGTACAAGAGACATACTCATGGTTAAAATAGCAGAATAACAAATTCTTTTTAGTAATTGTTTACTATTCATTGTTCATTTCTCCGATGTTTTTTGTAATTGAAACATTTATCTAAGCCCATCATTACCAACCTGTGTCTATCTAATAATTTTCTCTCACCTTTACAACTACATTTATTTTCTCCTTCGCATAAGATATTGAATTGATTTCTATCATATATATATCCTTGATATGGCTTTTTTATGACGGAATTACTATTATTAATACTTCTGGATGTAGATTTTAAACTACTACCAAATTCACTGCTTAATTGATTTTGATTTGCATGAGCTAAATTAGGTAAAGTTGTGAAAATTAAATAGCAAAACAAAGTAGCTGTAAATTGACTAATTCTCATTTTTGTATTCTCCTTCTGTTGTTTTTTTGACTTTTGCCTAATATTGAAATCGGTTAATATAAATTTTGATGTAGGGGTTAGCCTTGCTAACTAAACCCCTATTTAAAAATCACAAAAAACGAAAAATCCTCATTTCTAAGGATTAAAGTTATTAGGTGTTCTTACATTCACTGGCACAACTACACCACTTTTAACCGTTGGTACATTTACTCCAGTAATATTGCCTTTACCACCGAGCATTTCATGATATACATTTTGGTGTTGTCTGACTTTTCCGTTCCCACCAATATTCACTTGTACTGCTCTCGAAGAACTGACATTTCCTGTACAAGATGGTGTACTTTCCATCTGAATATTAGAAGTTTGTTCTGCTCGATTTCGGGACATATTCAGTTGAGTACCAACATGAGATATTACACACTGAGCAGAAGCAGACCCAGTAGATATAGGTAAAAATGTCAAGCTCAACAAAGCTGATATACAGCCAAGTGATAAAAAATTATGTCTCATTCAAATTCTCCAAACATTAACGACAAGACATGGAAATTGTGTTTGTTTGTAACTTGCGTTGACGAGAACCTCTAATTTTTGTAAGTTGTCGGGTTACAAATCTGTTACTAAAGTTATTACAATTCCGTTTCCATGTATTTTTCTTTTTACGTCTGGTGGAAGAGTTACTACTTCTACGATTAATAGATATCCCAGAACCCGAACTTAGCTTTGTCTTGCCAGTTTCTACTGTGATATTTCCTTGAGAATCTCTATTAATTTTGACTTTTCCAGCTTGCAGATTGATTTCACTTGCTTGAGCAACTAATGGTAAAATTACCCAGAATGTAGTTAGTAGAAGTTTAAGTTGACGTAACTCCATGAATTGGGTATCCCTACTAACTTAGAGGGAAAAGAACAGGGAGAAAGTTAATAATTACATTGTCAAAACTTTCACCCTAATGATATTTACGAGAGAGTTAAATTCCTCTGTTCTAATTAACTCAGAGGAATTTTCAAGCTAGTTGCCTAGCTGGTTCCTACGTCCACCACGACGAATTTCTTGGTAGACTTGACTAGATCGTTGTTTAGATACGTTATCATTACCAACAATATCAGACAGTTGACGAGCATCTTGAACGTTGCCAGAACCACCTCTGGAACGAGAGCGAATTATTTGTCCACTTTGGTTGATTCTTTGATTGGTGTAGTTACGATCACCTGTAATTATAGAGGTCTGTTCACTGGTTTGTATATTAGCACTATCACCAGATCCAGCATTAGCAGGAACAGCAGCAGAAGCGATCGCACTAACAGTTAGTAAGCAGAAGATTAACTTATTCATGATTGACCTTATGATTCCGAGAATGTAAAACGTGAGTTTGACTTATTTGCTCAGATTTCGTTTTATCTGAGAATAAAAGTCCAAAAGCACCCCTGCCTGGGGTATAGCAACGATTGATGAAAAATTCCACCATTTGGCGTGAAAAGCTTCCAAGGCAAGCTTTTCGCCCCCTAATTTGCGGCATTTATGATTTGAATAGGCAAAGCCGCTTTGATTGTTTTGCCATTTGTATTATCCCGTACTAAAGCTAACCGATAAAGCTGGTATGGCGCAGGTGCAGGTTCAGTTTTTCGCTCTTGAGTGAGTGCAGGTAGAAAGCTAATCAGTTCAAAACGACCATCAGAACTGGTGGTGTTATATTTCATTGGACCATTAGTTGCGTTGCGATAAAGCTGGAGGGGCATTGATAGTAAAACTTGGTATGTATCATCTCCAACTACAAGAGGTTGATCAATTGGTTCAATAGGTTTGGTTGGGATAGACTCAGCCAAAACGGAGAAAGGTATGCCGGATACTAACAATAGACAAGTTGCCGCTAGAACCTTGGAGAAAGTTTTTGCCAGATTCATAAGACTGACTTCTTCATTAATTTGAATTGGATGAAACAAGCTTATTCAGGAATACCAGTTCGCTGCTACACATGCGTGTTGTGATTTTGTTATGATTTTCGTTGTGATTTTTATAACTACTAACTGCAATGGTTTTTTCAGCTACTCCTCAACCTGAGTTTCGCTTTGCAGAAGCGGATAACAATTGGGACCTCTCAAGACTATATGATGAATTGGCCACTGCAAAAAAACAGTATGACCCAAAAGCTAGACCAGGGCTAACAGATATTGAAAAGGAATATCTGCGAGGTTTTCTTTGTGGTTATGATCCTGTACATATAGCTAAAATTTGCCATAAAGATGTGAAAGGTGTTAAAAGCACTATATCTAATACCTTGTATCGTTATGTAGAAATTTTGACAGGGCATCCAGAACATTCAATTAATGATTGGAGAGACATTTGTATGTGGCTGGAAGAAGCAGGATATAAAAAACCGTCTAAAATTTGGGATGGCTCACCTGATATTTCAATTTTCTATGGTCAAGAAAACGAATTACAAGAACTAAAGAATTTGATTATTGACCAACAATGCAGACTGATAAATTTATACGGAATTGGTGGCTCTGGAAAAACATATTTATCAGTTAAATTGGCTCAAGAAATTCAGTGTAATTTTAAGTATGTCATTTGGCGCAGCTTACGCTATGCCCCTACCTTCAAAGAAGTTATAAATGAACTACTTCAGATTTTCTTGCCCCAGGTAGAATCTAACTTAATAGATAATATTGGGCAAGGAATTTCACAATTAATCAAGTACCTAAACAAGTATAATTGTCTATTAGTTCTAGACGCTGTTGAAAATTTACTCCTTCCTGGTGAGTTAGCTGGTAAATATAAACCTGAACATGAAGCTTACAAAGATTTAATTCAAAGGTTAGGAGAAGAACCTTCAAAAAGTTGTTTAATTCTCACCAGCAGAGAAAAGCTTAAAGAAATTGCAGTTGTGGAAACGAAAACGCCTTACAGTCCTATTCGTTCTTTCAAAGTAAAAGGTTTAAACAAGGAGGCTGCAAAAAAAATACTTCAAGATAAAGGCTTGCCAGAATCTTCTGATTTACAAAAAATCATCGACTTTTATCGAGGTAATCCATTAGCATTAAAGTTAACTGCAACAATAATCCAAGAACTCTATGGTGGCCATATTGGAGATTTCCTCAAAAATAGTAGTGCTTTTATTGGAGATTTTCAAGAGATTCTCAATCAACATTTTAAATTTTTATCTGAGTTAGAAAAAGAAATTTTGTATTTTATTGCTCTAGAGCAAAAGCCAGTTATGCTTTCTATTATCCAAAATAGTTTTGGGTTGAATTTATTTTCAAAAGAAGATATTGCTCTGGCTATACAATCTTTAATATTGCGGTCTTTTTTAGAAAAGGTGTTTGAGGGAGAAGTAGTTTACTTTTACTTGCAACCAGTAGTCATGAAATATATAACTAATAAATTAATTGAGCAGATATGTAAAGAAATTATAATGACAATCAAAAACCAAAAAATAGAAACAAATAGTTTGTTAAGAAATCAGCTACTTCTTCAGTTTCAATCCCCACATAAGCAAGGTATCAAAGAATTAAATTATAGTTTTATTGTCTCATCTATCAAAGAAAAAATGCGGAATGTTCTCAAGGCTAGACAATTAGGTAACGCAGAAGAAAAACTTAAGGAAGTGATGGCTGTAGTTCCCAAACCTTGTTTTATAGAAGAAGATGACAGGCAGAACACTTAAGTTGATAGGGAATAAGATATACTGTAGGCTTGTGGGGAAAAATTTTATTTTTTTCTAACGTGAGTATTGCAATATCTTACTGTCTAGCTTACGTGCTAATTCACCGACAGCAACAGATGGAACATCCCCATTGGGATACGCAACTCCAGTGAATGCAAATACTTTATTCCTTCTAAACATAGCTACATCTATCTGCACTGCCCTACCCATCATTCTGCCCACCATAGTAAGACCTCCTGAGTCTTCACCTACGTTATTCAAATCAGTTAAAGCCCTTGATTCCAAGATTTCTAACTTATTGAATAGTTGTGTTTGCTTAATTAATTTTGCAACTATATCTCTAAAATACACCTGATTCAAGTCAATACCATTTTGCTGAAGCTGTTCAGAAAGAGTCATAGTAACACCTATGACCACTTGCGCTTTTTGAGGTTTTGCAAATATCGCTAAACTTTTAACATTCATATTACGTTTAGCTATGTATTGTCTCATTAATGGCTCAAGCCGTTCAGTAGGAAATTCTATGAAACCACTCGGCATTTCTTCCAAAGACAGATTTGCGTTGGATAAACTTTCTGTTTGAGCAACTAGTTGAGGAGTTTTAATTTTAATTGCTGCCTGAACGGGACTGGATAGCCCAATAACGATACCTGATAGGACTAATACAAAAGAAATTTTTGGGTACATCGACAGAACTTCCTTTTTAAAATTACAAACTGTAAAAATTTAAATGGCTTGAGTTTTCTTGTGAGAGGTTAAACTAACACCTTCAAACTTCAAATGCCATTACCTGTCAACACAAAAGCAGCCCAGTAATAGGGATGGGGATACTCTGCTCGCACGTCTTGCTGTGCTTTCTGTAATGCTTCAGCTTTGCTCATTTTATAATGCCGTAAATAGGTGTAAAAACGCTTCATGAGATTAACAGTGGCAGTATCACTGACGCTCCATAGGCTAGCAATTACGTTAGGTGTACCAGCATAGATAAAGGCACGATTTAGTGCCACCACTTCATCTCCTTTACTCACTTCCCCCACCTGCGTTTCGCAGGCACTAAGCACTACTAAATTAGTGTTTTTTGTCAAATCTAGCTCATAGATTTCATGTACTTCTAGACGACCATCATATTTGGCATCATCTTTAGTTTCGGCTGCTAGATATATGGTGCTAAAAAGTGGGTTTTTGTCATTGTACTTGCCATGAGCTGCTAAATGCAAAATACTAGCATTTTCAGATTTTGACCAAACAGCACTTTCGGTGGCAGCATCTTCCACAAGAGCTTGAGTGCCATACACGGAAGCGATCTCTTTAGCTTCCTTTTGAGCAGAGGACAAGCTGCTTAAGTCTGGTTCGTTACTGGTTGGGTTGCCTAAAATTAAGGCTGTGCTAGTGTCATGCCGATGTTTGCTTTGCAGAAAAGGTAACAGATTAGCACTGGGTAGTGATACTAAAGTATAATCATCATTCAAATATTTTTTTCCATCAGTGAGAGCCGCGAAAGGAACATAGTGGAGAATGCCGTGGGGGACAACAAAAATCTTGGAAGTTTTGATCTCAGGTTTTAATCTACTAATCAGCGATTGATACAACTGTTGCAAACTAGATGGATGAGGGTCGCTTTCCTCATTAACATTTTGAAAACTGCCAGTAAAAGTGGTGATATTCTTTCTCAAGAATTCCTTTTCGACATCTAAAGCTTTTGCCTTAAAACTATTGTGAGTAATAACAAAAGCAAATGTCCGCTTTTGTGTAACGAAATATTCAATCAGTGTGGTACTAGTATCCAACCATTTCTGGATATCTGTGATTTTGGCTAAATCTTTAGCTTTAACGCTGACTAACAAGCTAGTTTTAGAACTTTGGATTTTTAGTTTGGATAGTAATTGTTCGTACTCTTCCCGCAGATATGCCAATCGCTCGTCTACAGCTTTGATAGCTTTATCATCCTGCTGACTTTTTGGAAAAGCCTTCAGAATAATTTTTTGGTTATTTATTGCTACAATTTTTTGTTTCAGTGACCTTTCTTGCTTTATCAGTTCTGCCTCTACACCAGCACGAAAATTAATTGGTCCATTAGCTATTTGATCTAGAAAAGCTCTTGCTCGCGCCTGTTCTCCATAGTAGAAAGCATCTTCATAACGTCCTTTATTCCACAAAAGGTTGATAAGATTTTCATAAATATCGATTTGTTGACTAGCAAAAGGTGTTTTCAATTCTTCAACACTAAGTTTCTCCTGAATTGATTCAGTTTTCTCAATCGCTTTTTTATAGTAAGCAATTGCTTGATTTGTATCTTTTTGTGTTTCGTAGAAAAACCCAAGGTTAGCTAGTGCCACCTTTTGTCCTGCTATACTACCGATATCTCGAAATATATCCAGTGCTTGCTGGGAGTATTCATGCATCTTTTGGAATTGTCCCAAGCTATAGTAGGCCAGAGCAATATTGTTGAGCGCATCCCCTTCTTCCTTACGGCTACCAATCCGACGAAATATAGCCAGTGCCTGTTGGTGTGATTTTAATGCCAGATTGTACTGCAACTTGCGGCGGTAAATTTCACCTATATTAATCAGAGTTGCTCCTTCTTCTCTGTAGCTACCGATTTCTCGCAGGATAATACGGGCTTGTTGAAAAGTATTTAGTGCGTCGTTGTATTGTTGTGCCTTTGGTGATAACTCCTCTGTTTGTTTTTCTAGCTCTTGGGCTAGATAGATGATTCCGATATTGTTAAGCGTTGTTCCTTGTCCCTGTCGTTCCCCCAGCACCTGCTGAAGAGCCAATGCTTTATTAAAATAAAGCAAAGCCTGTTTATTTATTCCCAATCGCTCATAGACTCCGCCAATATTACCAAGTATCCTTGCTTCCTCCGCTCGGTCGCCTAGTTTCTGGCTGAGAACTAACGCTTGTTGATATAGCTTTAGAGATTGCTGATATTGTGATTGGGAGTTAGATACTAAAGCTATATTGGCAATAGTTGCTACTTCTCCGACCTTGTCACCAATTTTCTGCTGGATTTCCTGTGCTTGTTTAAACAGATCCCACGCCCGCTCGTATTCTCCTAGTTGAACGTGAACCAGACCAAGGTTGTTAAGTGTTTTTCCTACTGCTGTAGAATTACCGATATTCCGCGAAATATTTAGTGCTTGTTGGCAGAAATCCCTTGAACGCTGATATTGCCCTAGTGCTTGGTAAACTGTTCCCAGGTGGTTAAGTGCTGCTGCTTCCCCTACTGGATTACCGATTTTTCGGAATCGAGCCAGTGCCTGTTCGTAAAATCCTTGTGCATTATTGTATTGACTTAATTTTTCGTAGACTAAACCGAGGTTGTTTAAGGTAATGCCAATACTTGCCTGATTGCCAATTTCTTCTTGAATTGCTAGAGCTTTTTTAAAGTTGTCTTTTGCCTGCTGATATTGTGCTTGAGCTATATAAACTGCGCCAATGTTATTCAGTGTTGTTCCTTCTCCATCTCTGTCACTAATTTCTCGTTCTATAGCCAGCGCTTTTTGGTAATAGTTCAACGCTTGCTGGTATTCTCCCAGATGGTCATAGACTAGACCCAGGTTATTAAGTGCTGTGGCTTCTTCAGAGCGATGATTGAGGCGTTGGGTAATATTTAGCGTCTGTTGGAACAAATCAAGTGCCTGTTGGTATTGCCCTTGATTGTTATAAACCAAACCGAGATTGTTCAGCGTTACTGCTTCTCCAACTATATCCCTCTGTTTCTGTCGAATCGCTAGTGCCTGTTGGTAAACTTCTATCGCCTGTGGGTACTTTCCCATCTCAGTGTAGATGTCTCCAAGATTATTGAGGGTTACTCCCTCCCCTAGTAAATCACCAGTCTGCCGTCTAATTGTTAGCGCCTGCTGGTAAAGTTTCAGTGCTTCAGGATATTTTCCTTGATTAGAGTTGACTATACCAAGATTATTGAGGGCCACTCCTTCCCCTATTCGGTCATTAAGTTTGATAGAGATATTCAGTGCCTTTTTGTGGTAGTGCAATGCTTGGGAGTATTTGGTTTGAGCACTGTATACCCTTCCAATTAAGGAGAGACTTATCGCTTCGTTAGACTGGAAATGCAACTCTACTCCGTTCTTAACAACAGTCAAGTTCAGTTGGAAGCCTGGTATGTCAGGTACAGATATGGAATTCTGTTCGCCAGTCTTTTCAAAAATAACAAGAGCTTGCTGGTGGTACTTTAACGCTTGTTCGTACTTTCCCAAGCGGTAATATATCGACCCGATGTTGTTACGGGTTATTGCCTCCATCGCCTCTTGGTAGATTTTCTGCCATATTGGTAAGCTGGCTTCATAGGCTTTGAGGGCAGCAGTATAATCTCCCAGCCTGTCTTTAACAACACCAATTGCTAGTAGGCACTCAGCCTCTGAGAAACGACTGCCTATAGCCTGATAAATCGGTAGGGCTGCTGCAAATTTTTTAAGTGCAGCTTCAAAATTACGCTCCTTTAATAAAGTTTTCCCTTCGCTAGATAGCTTGTCTGCTTGTTCTACTGGAGATGCCTCTGCCTGATAGATTGAGACAGGAACAGAAGTTAAAAAAGGAGCTGAACCCATTAAGTTCAACATTAATAAAGCTCCTACCCAGTTTTTATATATACCGTTAACGGTTTTACCTATTTTTATCACTGCTTTTACAACCCACTTATGCGTTTTTCTAATTCCTTTACACGCTGCATATCTCCTGATTTTTTATATATATCTAGTGCTTGTCGCAACAAACTAAGACCTTCGGCCTGTTTCTCTTTATTGCTGAAACTTGCATATAATTCTCCCAATCCGGCTTTTGCGGCGGCCTGTACCTGTAAATCTTGGGGTGCTGTTGCCCATTTGATGGCCTCCAAATATTGACCCTCAGCCTGCTCAGTTAGTCCCACTTGCTGATAAAGATCGCCTAAAAGTCGATAAATAACTGCTTCTTTTGCTCCACCTGCAACTAACTTTTCCAACGTCTCAATCGCCTCAGATCTCAGGTAATATCCAACATATAAATGGGTTTGTAATAGAGATTTCACTGTGTCAGTTAGCTGCTGTTTTTTCAACAAAGCAAGAGATGTTCGCACATCTTCAGCATCTTTTGCACTCAATAGTCTAAAACTCAATCCAGTTACCTTTTCTTCTTGCGATGAACGTTGACCCTTAGTTTTGACAATCACTAAGTAATCAATTCCCGGTTCTAAAGCTGGCTTTCCAGGATAGATAACTTCAGTTCCACTAACTTGTTCAGTCCAGATCTCTTTTTCTCCCGCCAAAATACTGACAGTATAACCAGCCGCATTAGTTACTTGATTCCAACGTATCTTTGGTTTGTTATCCAGCAACAATGTGCGGCGGGGGCTAATGATGTAGGGAATATCAGTTTTAGCAAGAGGATCTCGGGGTTTGTCTGTTCTTGGAGGACATCTACACACTGCTGACTGTGCAAGTAGCAGTTTTCTCTCAACTTTAATATTGGTACTGGAATTGTTTATGATTGCTGCTGAAGCTTGAGCGGGCTTGGCAATGCAAATGATTGCCAAATTGGTCACTGCCGTAATCAGGGTGAAGATAATTGAAATTGAGTGGTAGTGCTTCATTGACGAGAGTGTTTAGCTATCAAATATCGAGGTGCCATGCCCATCAAAATTTTCTCATCTGGATGATTTGGATTGGCATATTTAATACAATCTTCCCATGATTTTAGTGCGTATTCCTTCTTTCCCTGAGATTGCAATACCCGTGCTAATAAACAGTATGCGGGTGCCCAATTATTTTTTATGTTAATTGCCGCTTTCAAATTTACCTCAGCCTCGCTATAACGAGCGTTACCCAACTGTGCCCAGCCCAAGTTTTTGAGCAAACTGTATTTTACTTCATTATCTTTGGCTAATTTTAAGCCTTTTTGGAGTAGGGGAATAGCTAGAGAATTTTTTTGGTCTAAAATATACAATCGAGCTAAATTGTTGTAAGCTTTGTCTAAATTTTTCTTCTGAATAGCAACTTGGTATGCATTGCGAGCACGATTGAAATCTTTCTTATCTTCATAAATTCCCCCCAGGTTGTAGTAAGTCTCTGCCAAGTCTGGATCAAAAACCAGAGCTAATTTGTAGTTCAACTCGGCATTATCCAAATGACCTTTTTCCCTGTTGTCAAATCCCCGCTCATGGAAAGCGAGTGCTATCTGAGGAGATGATAAGCGAAATCCAATCACCAGGAATGCTCCAAATAAACTAAATATAATCGCAATTGATTTTAGCCTCTCGACTTTACTAGTAAATGATTGTTGTTTGTTATTTCTCTGTTTTTTAGTTGAACATACATCTGTGTGATTTTGACCAATTACTGATATTCCAGTTACACTACTAGCAAATTGAAGTGTTTCCAATTGCTGCCAAATTACTTGCGTACTTTGAGGTCGCTGTCCTGGAAATGGAGCTATTAAGTAATCAATCAAATCGGCTAGAGGCTTCGAGATGTGAGGAGCGTAATCTCGCCAAATTAACTTACCCGTCTGAGCATCTTCTTTTAAATCTTTTGGATGTTGACCCGTTAACAAATGAACTATAGTACGACCGAGAGCAAAAAAATCTGATTGCGGTACAGCTTTACCACTAATTTGCTCTGGTGGCGTATAGCCAGATGAGAACACTCCTGTACCTGACAGTCCAGCACCAGCTTTGAACAAAAAAGTATCTGTAACTTCCCGAGCTGCTCCAAAGTCAATTAGTACAAGTTTACCTGAAGGGCGAAGCATGATGTTAGACGGCTTAATGTCTCGATGCAAATACTGCTGAATAGGGTTCTGATGGAGTTCGCTCAAGATTTCCACCATCTGTGATAACCACTCAATTGCTCTATCTTGCGTAATCGGTTGATTGCCTTGATTGGTCAACCACTGTTCCAAATTCTGACCATCTATTTTTTCCATAACCATGCAGTGCAATGGCTCCAAACTATCTTGTGGATAGAAAGTGAAATAGCCATTATCAGGCTCTACTTTGGGAATCCCTGGATGCTGTAAGCGACTTAGAACATCAGCTTCCCGTTGAAATAATTCAACAGCCTTGGAAGAGGTATTGAGTAAAACTTTCAGAACTTTCCTGGGGTTTGGTTGACCACTGCTGGTAGTAAACAAATCCTCAACTTCAAAAGTCTTGCCGAAACCGCCTTTACCCAGTAATCGAATACCCCGATAGCGATTTTGCAGCACAAGTTCCGTATTGCAGTGGTAACAGATTTGCTCATTAGTATTCAGCGGGTCATCAGGATTGGTGCAATCTGGATTAAGGCAATAACTCATAAACTATAGACTTTTCGCTAATCAGTGAAGCACAGTAGCAGCAATAGTTATCTTCATGAATTGTCGGTTCTTATTATCCTATTGTAGATATCAAAAAGCACTTGCCGTAAACTTTCTTCCGAGCCAATTTCATCCCAGTCTACAGGCATTGCCATCAAAAACTCCAAAGCAGTTTGCACCCAGATTTCCTTGGGAATTTTATGTTTATGTAACCGCTTACCCCTTTTCAGCCTCTCATTTAGCCAATCATTCAACTGAATAGGTAGGCGCAAATTAACCGCCTCCTTCTCTTCTTTATCTACATTTTCTAAAAAAATAGATTTTGGTTCAGAAGTTGGTTGAGCTTCTGTTTCTTCAGCAGCAGTTTTACTAAAAATACTTTGTGCCAAAGGATTATCTCCCAACGCAGAACGCAACTTACCTTTATTTACTGCCATTTGTATACCTCATTCACTAAATCCCGATAAGCAATAGCACCCACCCCATTGGGGTCGTACTCAAAAATAGATTGCCCATGAGAAGGAGCTTCCCGGATTTTCACTGTCTCAGGAATCACGGTTTTAAACATCTTGTCACCAAAATGATTCGTCAGGGCATCCAAAACTTCTTTGCTGAGATTGTTCCTGCGGTCATACCGAGTTGCCAGCACCCCTGCTATGGCTATAGGATGCTCCAGTTGCTCTCGCACCAAAGCCAGGGCGCGTTCAATTCCTTGAATACCCAACAATCCCAAATAGCTCATATCCACGGGGATAATCACCCCATCACTGGCCATGAGTGCATTGATAGCAAACACGCCAATGTTGGGCGGACAATCTATCAGCACAAAATCATACTTATCCAACACCGGGGCGATCGCTTTTTTGAGTAACATCTCCCGACCCGGACGACCAGATATCGGTATTTCCTCCTCTGCCAGCAAAATGTTAGACGGTACCACATCTACACCAGATGCAGTTGACACCACCACCTGTGCTATGGGTGTCTTGTGCTGCAAAACATCCTTTAGCTGAAAATCAATCTGCCAGATGGGAATACCCAGTGCTGCACCAGCATTTCCTTGCGGGTCGATGTCTACAACTAACACCCGCTGTTTTTTAAACTTGACCAGACCCACAGCCAAGTTGTAGGCGGTGGTCGATTTCGCCACCCCTCCTTTCATATTGAAAACAGCCAGTTTTCGGGCCACGCTTGTTTCTGCCGTCACTACACGTTTACGGCTACATTATACATTCTTGAATGTAGATTATAGATTAAATAATCTAGAATCTAGATATTTTTTGTTGTCAGAATCTCAAAGCTAGTTACCAAGCTAATTTGAGAAGATTATAGAATCTATAATCTTGATTATAGAATGTAGATTATAGATTAAATAATCTAGAATCTAGATATTTTTTGTTGTCAGAATCCCAAAGCTAGTTACCAAGCTAATTTGAGAAGATTCTACAACAAGCAGGATTAGCAACTGCTCCTTTGAATATAATTCATAGCACCGCAATTTATACCGCATAAAAAGCATAACTCAGGTACTTCTGGGTTTCCTCACTTCCTGCATTCGTTTACTACAAATTTCGCGTTGAAAGCCCCGTCCCCCTGTGGACACGGAGCTTCAATATTTCACCCTACTAATCCTGCGCCATTTTATAGAATCTATATTCTAGATTCTTTATTCTAGATTATTGATTCTTTAATCTAGATAAATAACGAAAAACTGAGTCAGCGTAATGGTTTTCCCGTCAATCAAAATAATTTCAATATTGTTTCACCCCTTCTCTACCAGCAACTCTTCCAGTTGCGTCAGCAAAGATTCAAGCACATCACGCTTATCAGACTGTTCCCACAGCTTTGACTTTTTGGATTGCTTGTAGGCATTTTCCCAACGGGCTTGCAACTGCTGAAACTCAGACTTCGGCTTTTTAGCTACAACCTGTTTGCGGATTTCCGCCACTGATAACGAGAATTCAATCGCATCGTGTAACAGTTCACTTCTTTCCTCTTCTGACTCCAGCTTGGCAATCTCCCTCGCTTTCGTATATTCAATTTGCCCATAACGCAGAGCATCCAAGATATCACTTGGTAAATTGAGCAAAGGCAGTCTGTGTGTCCTAAACGCTTCTGGAGACATCTTGCCTATGCTCGCAAACACTTCGGCAACTATCTGTTTTTCTTGGCGGATATCGTTGTCCGCTACAAGCCCGCGTTGAGCCTTGGATAGTTTGTTAAGTAGTGTAACTACCCCTTCCCTATCAGTTGACAACCTCAAAGCCAATAAATCTAAAATCCCTTCCGTCTCCTCAACCGGATTCAAATCCTCCCGTTGTAAATTCTCTGTCAGTGCATACTGAATTGCCTGGGTATCAGACATCACTCGTACTGTTACAGGGACTTCACTCAAAGAACATTCTTGAGCCGCCTTGTATCTTCTCTCTCCAGCCACCAACTCATACTTATCACCTATTGGCCTGACCAATAAAGGCTGGAGAATACCTTCACGGCGTACAGACTCCACCAGAGATTGCATAGCCTTGGGGTCAAAATAGCGCCTTGGTTGAGTAGCTGGTAAGATAATCACAGATAATGGCAAGAAATTGGGAGCAAGAGCAGAATCTTCCTTCTTATCCAAATCCCTACCAGCAACTTCATCTGTAGCACCTTCTTCAGTTTCTAGGAGAGGGAGAGCAGCTTTAAGAGAGCTTTCTTGTGTTTGTGGATCAACCTTTTTGGGCTTAGACTTACTTGCCGTTGCAGATGGTCGTCGGGTAGTTTGTCTAGGACTCATCTTCAAAACTCCATCTATAATTATTTTGCAGCCAAATTGCGATAATTTCTGTGTGGGACTTAGGCAAAAAACGATAAAATAACCTCAAACGTATATCCCAACCGAATTTAATAACGTTTTAATTGTTTTGTTTGTAAATCAGAGGTTGGTGGCGTGTTTGGACTTTTTGTGTATTTCCCCCGCAAGGGGTTGAGGCTTATTTCTTCCTCAAAAATGTTTAAGTCCCGTTAGTACAACATTTCCTAAATCCATGACGAATTGAGCGAGCAGATGTTAAAACTTTTAGTAGCTCAATAACGCTACATTTCTGCCATTCTGTACTTATAAAATAGCTAACGCGCCAAATATAAGCCACTGCTTTCATCTGGTTTTACGTGGGTGTAGAGACTAGTGATATCAAGAGAAGAATGCCCCAAAGTGTCTTTAACTAAATGTGGAGGAGCCTTCCTATCCTGTGCGTGGCTGGCGTGACAATGACGCAACCAGTGGGGGCTAACGTGACCCTTGATACCCGCCTTTTTAGCAGCCGCATCAACTACCCTACGAATTTGTCGTTCCTTCAACGGCTTTTCACCTTTGCGACTTTTGAAAACCGCCTCACTAGGACTATCGGAAATCCGAGTAGTCAACAAATCAGTATAAAGCGACATCGGTAGCACCACATTTCGCATTTTGTCACGTTTACCGTGCAACGTCACCTGTCCTAAGCCATTCCGGTTGGGCTGAATTGATTTCCAGGTGAGCGTTGCTACCTCACCTACCCTCGCCCCTGTGTAATAGAGAAATTCTAACAATAACCTATCCCGCCCCTCAGCATGATCAATAATCCGCAACACTTCCCGTTCAGTCAAAATCCGTTCCGTAACTGTATCGGGTTTTTCTGGTAGTTCCAATCCGCGCGCTGGATTGCCTAAAATAAAACCAGTCTCAGAAGCGTACCGCAAAAAACTCATCAGCGATGCTAACCGCCGCCGCACCGTGTTTCTTGCCACTTCCCCCTTTGATTCCAAGTCCTCTAGGTAGGCGGAATAGTCATAGATATCCTCTACCGCTAATAAATTCAAATCTAAATCATCAAGTCGTGCGTGTTCCGGCAAAGTCTTTTGGTGATAAGCGGCAAAGCACTTGATGTCCCAATCATAGGAACGCCGCGTCTGCTTGGATTTCTTAGATTTAAGCCAGCCATCGAGCAATTCACTCGTATTTGTGGCTCGCGTCAGCCGTTGCGGCTGTTGCGCCATCATTACTAATTGCCGTAACTGCTCCGGCGTTAACTGCACCACGACTTGTTGCAGATGATCCGGAGTGAGTGGTGTTAAAGTCATAACTAGATAATTTTTATTATAGTAGGATATCGGTTCCTGTTTTTATTTTCCCACTAAAAGACCGATAATCTACGTTCCCAGTCATTCATCTCAATAAAAGTTTTTGGCTTAGTAGCATTCATCAAAACCACGGATTCTCACCTGCTTATTGCCTACATTGATATCGACTCTGATATCGCCTTTGACAGCAGTGATGGTCATCAAGGGTTAATTTTAGCGATGTCGGTTCGCAGACAAAGTGAAAATGTCGCAGACTAAATGAAATTTTGTTGCGGACTAATTGAAAATATGCTTGTGTAACCCTTATTCTTTCGTACCCTAAGAGCGATCGCTAATTAAGTGTTAAGTGTTGCTCCAAAGCCTATACTGTAATGAGTTGCGAACTTTTATCCTCATTTGGCGGAAAATTTCAATTAGTCCGCGATTTTGGTAGGAATTTTTCATCTAATCCGCAACAGATTTTCACTTAGTCTGCAACACAAAGAGGCAAAACCCTTATAACTCTGTTTAAAATTTTTCAATTAGTCTACAAACCAACAGCGATTGCCTACGGCAGTGCGCTCCGCGCAATCGCCTTTTGGGCGGCGCAGCATCCATCGCCTACGGTACAGCGTAGCTGCTCAACACACCCAAATTTAAAACCACCTATTCCGCGTATGGGTTAGGTGGTTTAGTTTTTCTACCAGGATTAAATTATGTGAAAATGCCATTTAAGAATATGTTGCTACTGGGATTGATACACCCTATTATCAATTGATAATTGATAATTGACAATTGCTTTATTCAAGGTTTAAAACCTCTCCTAGAAAGGAGAAAAATTCAAACAGTTCC
>NZ_JACJQU010000038.1 GCF_014696825.1 Anabaena sphaerica FACHB-251
GTATACTGTCTTTCAAACTATAATATTTTCAAGGTTCGGTGTCCTTCCGAGTTCGCTTTGCGGCGTTCTCTCTCCGGCACTTATTCAATATAGCGAACCTCCTTTTGAATGTCAACTACTTTTTCCATCTTTTTTGGGAAATTTTTTTTTAACGGCTCAAAGCTGCTCAGAATGTTGGGTTTAGGCAACAATGGTTTAGGCATTGTTGACTCAAGGAAGAGTAGATAGTGAATTTTCAATCAGTAATAGCGGTTTTACATCAGTTTTGGGGTCAGCGCGGCTGCTTGATTGCTCAACCTTATGACATGGAGAAGGGAGCAGGCACTAAGAACCCCCATACTTTTTTAAGGGCTTTGGGTCCAGAACCCTGGTCTGTGGCTTACGTTGAACCCTGCCGCCGTCCCACAGATGGACGTTATGGCGACAACCCAAATCGGTTTCAACATTATTATCAGTATCAAGTTCTGATTAAACCTTCACCAGATAATATCCAAGATATATATCTTGATTCTTTAAGGGCTTTGGGTATCCGTCCAGAAGATCATGATGTGCGGTTTGTGGAAGATAACTGGGAAGATGCGACTGTGGGGGCTTGGGGTACGGGTTGGGAAGTTTGGTTAGATGGGATGGAAATTACTCAATTTACCTATTTTCAACAGTGTGGGGGTATTGATTGCCGCCCGGTGTCGATTGAGATTACTTATGGGTTAGAGCGACTGGTGATGTACCTTCAGCAAGTGGAGGCTATTACTAAAATCCAATGGACGGACAACATTACTTATGGTGATGTTCATCTTCAGGGTGAGATTGAGCAGTGTACTTACAACTTTGAAGCGTCGAATCCTGAGATGTTGCTGAATCTGTTCAATATATATGAGCAGGAAGCTTTTCAATTAACGGAACGAGGATTGGTTTTACCCAGCTTGGACTATGTGATTAAGTGTTCCCATACGTTTAATTTGCTGGATGCAAGAGGTGTAATTTCGGTGACGGAACGAACTCGCTACATTACTAGGATTCGGCATTTGGCGAGGAAAGTTGCTCATTTATATGTTGAGCAGAGGGAGAAGTTAGGTTTCCCGCTGCTGAAAAATGCCGTCAGTTGAACAATAGGCATTGAATTTTTTCACCCCCCTTTCCTGGGGGGTCATGGTTGAAAGTACAAACAGTGGTGTGTGTCAGATGATAAATGTAAGTGAAGCTTTAGAACCTATTGCTGCTTGGTTTCGTTCTCTGGGTGTTCCTGAACCGGTTGTGCATTGGGGACATCCGGTGATGATGGGGATTGTGATTTTTGTTGTGGGTAGTTTTGTGGGTGTGTCTGGTTGGCGAGGAAAACTGTTACAAGAGAAAGATAAAGATGCTGCTGTTAAAAGTAGAAGCTCCCATCGTCAGTTAGCACCTTGGTTATTTATATTCTTGGCGGGTGGTTATACAGGTGGTGTATTGTCGTTGGTGATGCAGCATCAACCTCTGTTTGAAAGTCCGCATTTTTGGACTGGTTCTGTTGTGCTGTTGCTGTTGCTGGTTAATGGTGCAATTTCTTTGAGTGGGTTTTTTGGCGATAAAGCAGCTTTGCGGGTGGTTCATGCTTATTTGGGAAGTACAGCACTTTTGATTTTGTTTGTTCATGCTGTATTAGGATTTAATTTAGGTATATCTTTGTAAGCTTGGTTTTATCAACTTTATATATTTTGTTGGGTTGCGCTGTCGCTTAACCCAACCTACAATTATTTTTTTAACTAAACTGGATTTGTTTATATAGGTTTGTTTATATATGAATTTTATTCACTGGGTGCTTTGGTAATTACAGTTTTATGATGCAGAGTAGTGGCGTTATTATTTGTTTGTCCTATATTTTAGGTTTGCTGTTTACAGCAGTTCCTTGGGGTGGTGCATGGATTTTGGGACTGGGGATATTAGGAGCAATTTTTTTTCGTGCAAGTTATATTAGTCTGTGGAAATTTGCTCAGAAAGGTGAAAAGTCCATCACCAAAGCTAAGGCAGGGACTAATACTCCGCTGAATACTCCTCATCCTAGAGTATGGCTTATAGCTGGACTGGTGGGGTTGTTGGCAACTCTGTATTTTCAATTGCGGATACCCCAACCAGGAGAAAAAGATATTAGTCAGTTTGTTTCTGCTGAAAATAATAGCAATCAAGAACAGTTAGTAATTGTGCGTGGGGAAGTTGCAGGTACTCCCCGTTTAACTCGCAGTCAAAGAGGGCAATTTTGGCTGGAAGCGACGCAGCTAGATGAAGTTAAAAATGATCAAGGTCCTGCAAGTGTACCAAAAGGGGTGACGGGTAAATTATATGTAACTGTGCCTATTCTTCAGTCTACTGGTTTATATCCTGGTCAACAAATTGCTGTGACTGGGATGTTATATAAACCTAAAGCGGCATCAAACCCTGGTGCTTTTGATTTTCAGAAGTATCTGAAGCAGGAAGGTACTTTTGCGGGTTTGGTTGGTAAACAGATCAATTTTATTGATGAAGATAGAAAATGGGGATGGTGGCAAATTCGGGAACAAATTGTGCGATCGCAAGTTCGTTGGTTGGGTGTTCCTGAAGGTCCTTTAGTTAGTGCAATGGTTTTGGGTAGTAAGGCTGTTGATTTACCTTATGATATTCGTGATTTATTTGTAAAGGTTGGTTTAGCTCACGCTTTAGCTGCTTCGGGTTTTCAAACTTCCCTAATTTTGGGTGTAATTTTACAACTCACTAGACGAGCAAAAAAGGGAACGCAGATTATTTTTGGTGCGTTGGGTTTAATTACTTTCTTGTGTTTAGCTGGGTTTCAAGCTGCGATTCTGAGAGCAGTAATTATGGGTTTTGCAGCATTAATTGGTTTGGCTTTGGACAGGAAAGTTCAACAATTAGGATCTTTGCTGTTGGCAGCTACGCTATTATTGTTATTTAATCCTCTTTGGATTTGGGATTTAGGTTTTCAACTTAGTTTTTTGGCTACTTTGGGGTTAATTGTTACAGCCACACCAATAACTAAACGTTTGGATTGGCTGCCACCTGCGATCGCTGCTTTAATTTCTGTTCCTCTAGCTGCAACAATTTGGACTCTACCGCTACTTTTACAGGTTTTTAGTGTGGTTGCAGTTTACAGTGTGCCATTGAATATTATCACTACTCCATTAATTTCTGTGATTAGTATCGGTGGCATGATTAGCGGTTTGGCAAGTTTAATTTTACCAGATTTAGGAAGCACTTTAGCAAGTTTCTTATATTATCCAACTCATTGGTTAATTCAATTAGCAGAATTTTTTGCTGATCTGCCAGGAAGCTCGGTGGCAGTTGGTAGTATATCTACTTGGCAAATGATAGTAATTTATGGATTAATCATCTCTACTAGGTTGTTACGTTGGTGGCAAAAAAGATGGTGGTTTGCGGGTTTAATGGCTATTGTTTTAGTGATAATTCCTGTTTGGCATTCTACAAATAATTTATTACGCATCACATTATTAGCAACCGATAAAGAACCAGTTTTGGTAATTCAAGATCAAGGAAAAGTTACTTTAGTTAATAGCGGTGATGAAGGTACAGGACGTTTCACTATTTTACCTTTTCTACAACAACAGGGGATTAATCAAATTGATTCGACAATTTCTAGTAAATTTTTAGGCAATGAGAATGATGCTTGGCTAGAAATCATGGAAAGTTTACGTATTAATAATTTTTATGCTTATACCTCTAAATCAGAAAATAATATTGAAACTCAATCTATTCAACAAAAACTGCAAAAGTATAAAGGAATTTATCAGCCTTTAACATTAGGTCAGACTGTAAATACTGGTGCTATAATTGCCCAATTCATCAATGACAAATCACCGATTTTAAAATTGCAAATTTTTGGACAAAATTGGTTATTAGTAGGTAGTGTCAAGTCTCAACAAATAACACAGCTACTTAAAAGTGGTGATTTGTCTCGTCCACAGGTGCTTTGGTGTCCATCAGAATCTTTACAAGATTTGGTTGTGGCACTGCAACCACAAGTGGCAATAGCATCTGCTAATAACCTTGACAGCAAAACTTTATCCGCTTTAAGCAAAGGACAAACAAAACTGTTCTTTACAGGTAGAGATGGCGCGATTCAATGGACTCCCAAGGGTGACTTTGAAGCTTTCATCCAAGTCACAGAAAACAAATCTTCGGATTTGTAACAAGTTGATGAATGAAGATGCTATAATTCTGGATGATATAAAATAGCATCACCCTTATTCACTAAATTCAGTGAATCATGTGAATAAATATTTGGAGAGGTGTCCGAGTGGTTGATGGTGACGCACTCGAAATGCGTTTTGGGGCAACTCAACGGGGGTTCGAATCCCCCCCTCTCCGTTATCTGATAGTTGCAAAGGCAGCAAACTGCCTTATAAAATATATATTCTGTTTCTGCTTTTAGCCCAGAGAATACCAGACAATAAATTATCCTATCTTGTGGGATGGGCATCCTGGCCTTCGTTGATGATTAGCGGGCTTTTCGTCCAGCACCACAAGAAATTTTGGGAAAATTTTTTATTTGGAAGTTCCTAACGTTTTCTTGACTTTCAGCTTGTAGGGTGACTGTTAAGGTGTCGGGAAAGGGTAAAAAAGTAGGACAAAATTAGAAGTGTCAGGCAATCATAAATGTTTATATAGTTGCTATTGATTTAGTGTCATCTGCTTTATAAACAAATTAGCAATAAAGGAAAAACGATGCGACTATCACAAATGTTATTTGTTACACTGCGGGATGATCCAGCAGATGCGGAAATTCCCAGCCATAAACTTTTACTCCGCGCAGGTTATATCCGTCGCATCGGTAGCGGTGTCTATGCTTATCTTCCTTTAATGTGGCGAGTTTTGCAAAAAGTTTCCCAAATAGTCCGGGAAGAAATGAACGCCACCGGCGCACAAGAATGTTTATTACCGCAGTTACAACCGTCTGAGTTATGGAAAGAGTCGGGACGCTGGGATACTTATACGAAAGCTGAGGGGATCATGTTTTCTCTCATCGACAGAAGGGAACAGCAATTAGGACTTGGTCCAACTCACGAGGAAGTAATTACAACTGTTGCCCGTGATATGATTCGCTCATATCGGCAATTACCGCTTCATCTTTATCAAATTCAAACTAAATTTCGTGATGAAATTCGTCCTCGTTTCGGTTTAATGCGGGGTAGAGAATTTATCATGAAAGATGGTTATTCTTTCCATGCTGATGAGGAAAGTCTGAAAAAAACCTACCAGGATATGTACCAAGCATACAGTAATATGCTACGCCGTTCTGGTTTGGCCTTTCGTGCGGTGGAAGCTGACTCTGGTGCTATTGGTGGTTCTGGTTCGACAGAATTTATGGTGTTAGCAGATGCGGGAGAAGATGAAGTTCTCTACACCGAAGATGGGAAATATGCAGCGAATGTAGAAAAAGCGGTTTCTTTACCTGTGGATGCAGAAATTTCACCTTTTACCAACTTTGAAAAACGGGAAACACCAGGAACAGACACAATAGAAAAACTTTGCGAGTTTCTCAAATGTTCTCCTACCCAAATTGTAAAAAACGTTTTATATCAAACTATTTATGACAACGGTTTGACTGTTTTGGTATTGGTAAATATTCGGGGTGATCAGGAAGTTAATGAAGTCAAATTACAAAACGAATTGACTAAATTAGCTTCCCAATTCGGTGGTAAAACTATCCTTTCTTTCAGTGTACCTAGTACAGAAACAATTGCAACCTGGTCTGCAAAATCTTTACCTTTAGGTTACATTGCACCAGATATTGCTGATGATTATATTGCTGGTAGTAAACAGGTAAATTCAAAATTTGTGCGGTTGGTGGATAAAACTGCTGTGGAGTTAAATAACTTTGTCACTGGTGCAAATGAAAGCGGTTTCCATGTAGTTGGTGCAAATTGGGGTGAGCAGTTTAAATTACCTGAATTAGTAGTAGATATTCGGAAGGCCAAATTAGGCGATCGCTCTGTTCACGACCCAACCCAAACCCTACAAACAGCTAGAGGTATCGAAGCCGGTCACATTTTTCAACTCGGTACAAAATACTCTCAAGCTATGGGCGCAACTTATACTAGTGAACAAGGGGAAGAAAAACCTTTAATTATGGGTTGTTATGGTGTGGGTGTGTCCCGTTTAGCACAATCAGCGGTTGAGCAATCTTATGATAAAGATGGGATAATTTGGCCAGTAGCGATCGCACCTTATCACGCTATTATCTCGATTCCCAATGTGAACGATAAGCAACAAGTGGAAATAGCCGAAAAACTCTACACAGAACTGAATAAAGCAGGTGTAGAAACGTTGCTCGATGACCGTAACGAACGAGCCGGAGTTAAGTTTAAAGATGCAGATTTAATCGGCATTCCCTTTAGACTTGTTACAGGTAGAGCGATCGCTAATGGTAAAGTTGAAGTTGTAAAACGGGCAAACCGTGAATCTCAAGAAATCGCCATTGACGAAGTTGTAAATACATTACAACAATGGATTAAAGACGCGATAGAAAGCTAAAATTAAACTCTTGGGTGGTGGGCAACTTGCCCACCCTGATCAGCTAAATTTTGATAAATGTAGAACACAAATTTCAAATATTATGAATACAAATAAATTAGTTTTAGCAGCAGATGTTGACGCTCAAAAACTAGATACACTATTAGCAGCAGGTAACTGGAAAGAAGCAGACTATGAAACAGCAAGAATAATTCTGAAAATAGCAAAAAGAGAAAAAGAAGGTGTTTTAGGATTAGAAGATATTAAAAACTTTCCCATTGAAATCCTATTGATGATTGATCAATTGTGGGTAAAATACAGCAATGGTCACTTCGGTTTTTCTATCCAGAGACAGATTTATCAAAGTTTAGGAGGAACACAAAAAGATTATCAAAAAACTTGGCAAGCTTTTTGTGAGCAAATAGGATGGAGACAAGCAGGAAAATGGTTAAACTACAAAGATATTGATTGTAATTTAACAGCACCAAAAGCCCACCTTCCTAGTCGTGCTTGGGGGTGTATAGTGGCGTGGTGGTGGGTAGTTCAGTGGAATGAAGCTATATTAGCGAGGATTTATCTTCTCTCTCATCCAGATTTGTAAATTAAAGTTGTGTAAATATTCACCCACCTATTTCAGGAACTTGCTATTGAGAAACTGATTAATACATTCAAGAGTGTATTCAAGGAGCAAGCAAAAGTACACAGAAGTTTAGCTACTTCATACTTATGGATATTGAATTTCACCAACAATAAGGATGCAGGGTATTAAATATCTGCTCATCAACGCTCTTAGTATCCGTATTTCAAGAATCGATTATATTTACATCAAAGTTGATGTGACGGACTATATCTGTCAACCTAAAATTAAAGATGAGATAAAGTTACTATGGGTGCAAGATTATAAATTGCTAAAACAGGCAAAATACAAAGTCAGCAGAATTTTCACACATTAAGGCATCTTTAGATTTTAAGAAACTACCCAAGCATCCGTATCTTCTTTAACCAGGCTGCTCCTCTCTGTAACACTATTTCAGCCCTTTGTCAAGCAGGTTTTATATATGAATGAGCAACAAAGAAATAACCGTAATATTTCTTCAGGTGTAATAGCGACCGTCTCAGCTGCGGTTGTAGCGGTAAGTGGTGGGGTAGCTTGGTTGACTTCCCAAACTCCTGAGACTCCCATACCAGGAAACCCCTCTCAAAGCATTAGACAGCCCCAACAGCCATTAACTACCCAACCAGGGAACGAACAAACGGCTAATATATATTGGCTCAAACCAACGGAAAAAAGCTTTGAGTTAGTTCCTCAGCCGATAAAAATTGCTGCCGCACAGCCCAACCAAGCTTTAGAATCCGCTTTCAAAACTTTGTTAGCAGGTCCAACGGAAGGTACAGATTCCACTACTATTCCCAAAGGTACTAAACTGCTAGGAATGAAAGTGGAAAATAATGAAGTCCACGTTAATTTATCAGAAGATTTTACAAGTGGTGGTGGTAGTGCCTCAATGGTTGGTCGTGTAGGTCAGGTTGTCTACACCGCTACAACTTTAAATCCTCAAGCCAAGGTGTACATTGATGTGAATGGCAAGCCTTTGGAAGTTTTGGGTGGTGAAGGTGTGGAAATAGAACAACCACTAACTCGCACAACCTTTAACCAAAATTATCCTCTTTAGTTAGTAGTTAGTAGTCAGTAGTCAGTAGTCAGTGGTTGATTAATTTTTTTTTCAACTGACAACTGACAAAAGACAACTGACTAATTCTTATTTAAAACTCTAAAGCTGCGGGCTTGCTCTTCTAACCTTGTTGCGAGGCGATTACAAACCCGATTACATAGCTCAAAAATCATTTCATCTTCCACCCGATAGTAAGCACAAGTTCCTTCACTGCGGCGGCTAAGGATTCCGGCTTGCCACATTACTTTTAGGTGCTTCGATACATTTGCCTGAGATGTTTGTGTTGCCTTTACCAACTCTTGCACGCATTTTTCCTCATCCCGTAGCAAGTGTAACAGCCGTAGACGCATTGGCTCACTTAACAGGCTGAAGTATTCGGCTACTTGTTGCACTACTTCTGGTGGTACAGGCAACGCTTGTTTCATCAGGATTAACCCGTAAGTATTTCAGAGTTTTTACAAAGACTCATCATGATCATATAGATATTAATACTTAATCGGGGTTAATTCGCATCAAAGGTTGACCATATTCTACAGGTTCGCCATTTTGAACGAGAATTTCCATCACCTGTCCAGAGACTTCGGCTTCGATTTCGTTCATCAGCTTCATGGCTTCGATGATACAGACTGATTGACCAACCTTAACGCGATCGCCCACTTCCACAAATGGCGCTTCACCCGGTGCAGGTGCGCGATAAAACGTTCCTACCATCGGGGACTGCACCTCTACCAATCTAGCTGACGACGCATTCACCGCTAAAGGTGATTGACCTCCAGCAGCAGAATTATCACGGCTTGTCGCCGCTTCTGGTAGCTGTGTGGGTGCTGTCTGGTTCCCGGTTGGTGAAACCGATGTCAATCCCGAACCAACCAGACCGCCTAGCGTTGCTTGACCTACCGACAGTACAGAATTGTTCACACCTTTACGCACTGTTAGCTCAAAGTCATCGCTTTTGAGCGTTACTTCGGTAATATCCGTTTGTGCAATAGTTGCTAATAGTTGGCGGATTTCATTAAAGTCTAATGGCACAGTATTTTTTACCTCGACCTAAGCATAAATCAGAATCTTATACCATTTTGGATTTTGGATTTTGGATTTTGGATTGTGAAAGTCCTGTTATATTAAGCTTTTCATCTTTCCATCCATCGCCATTATTTTTCAAATTGGTATTAAGTGTAGTAGTGAACAAGCATTTAATCATGGATACCAGATAACTGAGAGTGATCAATACACTTGAAGAGGGCTAAATGTTGTTCATTTCTCCCATTCAGGAGGTAATACCGAGAAAATTTGTTTTATTTCTGGGTATTACGGGAGATTGTTCATTTCTCCTACCTCGCTGGATGACAAGGGCTGGAAATTGATCTTGGATATCCACAAAAATGCGGCTTATTCCCTGCCTAAATATTTATCTTCTCTGGTATCTATCTTGATCCGTTCACCTTGAGAAATAAACAGGGGAACCATGACAGTTGCACCAGTTTCCACCTTCGCCGGTTTGGTACCACCTGTGGCAGTATCACCTTTAACGCCGGGGTCTGTTTCAATCACTTGGAGAACCACAGAATTAGGTAGTTCAACTTCTAGCACTTGTTCGCCCCAACGAATAACGTTGACTTCCATACCTTCCTTGAGGTACTTTACGCGATCGCCAATTTGTGCAGTAGTTAATCTACCTTCTTCATAGGTTTCCATATCCATAAAGACGAATTCTTCACCCTCTTTATAGGTATGTTGCATCGTGATTTTTTCCAAAGTAGCTTGGGGTACAGTTTCCCCAGCCCGGAAGGTTTTTTCTACCACGCTACCATTCTGGACATTTTTCAGCTTAGTTCTCACAAAAGCAGAACCTTTACCGGGCTTAACGTGGAGAAACTCAACTACTCGCCATACAGATCCGTCTAGGACAATAGAAACACCGGGTCGAAAGTCATTACTAGAAATCATGAAACTTGCAAATTTGGGAAGACAGTCGGCATTTATTGTACCTGTAATTAGTCATTGGGAACAGGGAATAGGCAGGAGGAGGCAGAAGGCAGGAGTTTTTCAATTATGAATTATGAATTGATTTGTCTCCAATTCCCAATCCCTAATCCCTAGTCCCCAATATGGGAAGATTAATGATGGGTTACTTCCAGTCAAAAATTTGATGCTGCATTTGAGAAATTCCATGTTTAACTTCATAAAGTCCTGGCTGAAATACAGCCTCAAGACCATACTGCTGGTAACGGTACTTATAGGCATAAGTACAGCTGGGTGGACTCCCTGTAGTTACGCTGCCCTGCCATCTGGTAACGCTATCACCGATGGTAAAGCCCTGTTACGGTATGCACTCCCCATTGATAATCAACCAGTACGCAAACTGCAAGCTAGTTTAGAAGATATTTCTAACCAACTGCGTGCTAATAAGCGGTGGGGTGCGGTTTCCAGAGACCTCAGCCAAGCATCACGGATTCTCGATAAACCCTCCCAAATCTTAACAAGCGTTCCCCAAGAACGCCAACCCCAAGCCGAAGCTTGGATGACTGAGTTAAAATCTGGCATAGCAGAACTGCAAGAAGTAGTCAAAAACAAACAAAAAGACCCTATCCTTGAAGGTAGAGCTAAATTACTCAAACTTGTTAGCTTGCTAGAAGAGTCAATGGTGAAAGAATTTCCCTTTGAAGTTCCTGCTAAGTACAGTAATTTACCTCAACTCAAAGGTCGCGCTACTATTGCCATTAAAACAAACAAAGGGGATCTCACTGTAGTGGTAGATGGTTACAGCGCCCCTGTTACTGCTGGTAACTTTGTCGATTTAGTACAACGAGGTTTTTATAACGGTTTAGAATTTACCCGTTCTGAAGAATCTTACGTATTGCAAACCGGAGATCCAAAAGGTAAAGAAGTCGGTTTTATTGATCCAAACACTGGCAAATATCGGGCTATTCCTTTAGAAATTTTGGTAGAAGGTGAAAAAGAACCCACCTACAGCATTACTCTTGAAGATGCTGGGCGTTATCTTGATATGCCAGTATTGCCTTTTTCGTCCTTTGGTGCATTAGCAATGGCACGTCCTGAAGGTGATGTAGATGGTGCTTCTTCTCAATTTTTCTTTTTCCTTTTTGAACCAGAACTTACACCCGCTGGACGCAATCTTTTGGATGGTCGCTATACAGTTTTTGGCTATCTGACAGAGGGTAAAGACATTTTAGATACCCTCAAAGCTGGTGACACAATTGAATCTGCAACTGTTGTTCAAGGAATTGAAAATTTAGTTCAGCCGCCAGCAGCATAATTATAGTTCTTAGTTGGTGCTTTAGCACTAAAGTGCCAACTACAAACCTAACCTAAATTCCCAGACATTTTCGCGTGGTTTCGATTTTTTTGGCTCTGAGTCATGGCTGGTAACAGAGGATGTCATATCATATTCGTTTGAATAGTTATCATATTTGTGAGGACAGGCAAAAGGCACTCATGCAAAAGGGTAGAGAAAAAAAGTTATTACAAGTAATTAGTCGAACATGATGTCACAAGTTGTTGATTTCTAAATCGTAAGTACAAAAAGCAGGTTTTTGGCGTTCAATCATATCCCTCACTAATCCTTCATCAATTTGATTTGATGGTTCCAAATCCAGTTCTACAATGAAATGATAGGGACGACCACCCCCTAACATTGAGTCTTCACCTATGTATGTTGATCCCAGGACAAAACCTTGCTCAAAAATTTCTCTAATCTGAATTTGTTCTAAAGGTAAGCCTGTATAAAGATGCAAGTACAAACGCAAACCATACCGAGTACCATGCCAACGATAAAGGATGATTGCATTGCGGATCAGATGCCGTTGTCTTTCAATATCCCAACGGTTATCCATTTCCCAACCTACCCAATGAGCGAGAAAGGGAAGTAAAGCTTTGGGCGCTGTAATAGGGTCTAGATATGCCCAAAGTGTATCAAGAGTTTGAACTGCGGGGTCAAAAGCTTGCTCTAAAATGCTCACAAATCGCCCGATAAAGTCTACTTCTCTATACAATGTAGGTAAAAAATTCAGATAAGTATTGTTAGGACGAACTAAAAGGTGAAAAATTCGATATTGTATGAGTTGTGGTTCTCTACCTTCATCTATATAGATATAAATTTGACTTTGGTAATTAATTTGTAATAGTGGATTTTCGGGATTTAAGATTAATTGATTTTCAAAAAAGTCAACTTTAACCTTGAAGTTGATTACTCTTTCAACTATTTGGTTAGGTGCGATTTCTTCAAAATTTGGTTGAGTCCACTCACACCAATCATAGGGAAAATCACCGACAATTCTCAGTTGCCATTGTAGTGGACGATTTGCTACATTTACCAGCCTCAACAACATTTGCCCCACTTCTCCAGGTCGGAGCAAAAGTTCATTATTAATTGGCTCGTCAGTTTTGCTATCTTTGAGTGTTAAGTTTGTTGATGCCGCCTCTTCTGGAGGTTGCATAGAAGTCAACGATATCGCTAAAATTTCACGGGAAATTGCTTGACTCATACTTTCTTAATTCTGCCCCAACTCAATCTCTAAATTCAATAATGTGACCCGATACCAGTTGAGGATGTGGATTATCCCAAGAACAAATCAGTCCCAAAGATCCAGGATCAATTTCTGGTTCTGGGATATCTGCACGAAACCAGTCGCCGCCAAATTTACGCAAACTGTATAATTTTACGACTCCAAGATAACGCACGCCCGGAATTTGGTGACAGACGGCAAAAATATCTGAAGGATAGACGCACCGACCTAATTCCCAACCTTGATGTTCAAGTCCGCCGATGAGTGGATTTAAAAAGCTGTATAAGGCTGATAGCAATTGAGAACGAATTGCTTCTTGATCCCGTGGGTTGTTGTACTGTGGTTCTAAAAATACTTCAGTTTCTACACTTACGCCCACATATTCTGGTGCTTCTAATTTTACTTGCACACCCAAAGGTTTGCGATCGCTCATGTAATCCAAAATTTCTGTTTTTAGTTGATTAGACAAATCAAAATATTCATCAGGGTGCATCCCCCGATGAAAATCAAAGTCGTCAATATCAACTTTTTTCGGTACAACCAATAACCGCACTATTCCGGCTGTAGTGTGTTCTGGTTTAGTTAGACTATGAACACGAGCGACCCCCCTGTTAGCTGCTGCCTTTGCAACTCGTTCAAAATCTTCTGGAGTAACCGCAGATTCACGAGTTCGCAGTAATTCTGGCACTCTAATCACAGCTTCATCTAGAGATTCAGCGTCAGTACCACCACGAGCCGGCTGATAATTGATTACGCTTTTCACATATGGAATAGAACTTTTGATGACTGTAATTTTACCTGCTTGGATGTTGCCCCAACTACCTCCACCTGTGCGGTATGCCATCATGTAAATTTCTGCTCCTAACGGGGGAACTTGACCATACTGTCTTTCCAAAACGACGTTACCACCATTAGATGTGGATTGTGGCTGTATGTAGGCGAAATTGCGCGTATCTACATTTTCCCTTCTGATGATTCTACCGACTGATTGAACTTGTCCCCTCTGCTGTGTCGCTTGTTGAAGTTGGCTCGGTTCTCGAACCAAGGGACCAAATTGGACTATCCCCGTTTGGGAATCAATAGTATAGTGTTCGTCTTCGGGATGAGAGCCACCAAAGTTAGGAACTTCTAACCAATCTTGAATTCCCCCTTCTACGGTTCTGATCTGAATGTACTCTCCTTGTTCTCGGACTCGCTCTAGACTAAGTTGGCTTTGCAATGCAAATGACTGACCTGGTTTGCCATTGCTGATTCCCAGAAATTCATTTTCTACCCGGATACATTGGGTAGCATCAACCGCACCGCCAATGCTACGTGCAGCCAAACCAACTATGCTGGGAGAACGACTATAACTGGGTTGAGTTTCGCTAGGAACAGTGTAAATACAGCGTATCCAATGACCTCTATAGTTAGTGCCAAAATCCGTTTCTGGTAATTGTTGAGGTAAATGTAAAATTACATCTGCGCCTGCTAATGGGTCAGCAATTTCGCTAAAACTAAAACCCTTGGTTTTATCATCATCTTTAAGCCGCAGAATTGGCTGCCAATTGATTCCATTCCAGGCTTCCCACTGCCGGGGAGGAGCATCCGGGTTAATACCAGTAGTAGTGGCAGATTCTCCTTTGAAGGTGATAGCAATGACATTTCCTACTAGAGAATTTTCTGGATCTTCTAATATTAAATAAAAACAGTTACCTGGTATGACTTGCTCGAATAGGAATGTTTCTTCTAAGTTCTGCCATTGTCTATTATCGGGAGTGCGATCGCGCAATTGTTGGGGTATTTCTTCTTCTGTCTCCGCTGTTAGTAAATGCTTAATTTGGGGATTACCAATTACTAATTCACGATCAGTAGTGAAGATGACGGCTTCTTCAGTTTCCGTTCGCACTGTTGCTATTTCAGTTGAGAAAGGTATCCTCACCTCAGATGGCTGAGATATGGATAAGTAAAATGTTAGTTCACATCTAGCAGGTGTGGGAGGATTCAGGCGAATTCCCAGCAATTCCAAGAAAGTTACATAATTGCGACGGGGAACTTGATTGAATCTCAGCAACATTTGGTCTGTCAGCCAAGCAAACATTTCAATCAATGTAATTCCCGGATCACTAGGATTGTGATTTGTCCACTCAGGACAATAGCGAGGAATGCGA
Source organism: Anabaena sphaerica FACHB-251 (assembly GCF_014696825.1). Classification (NCBI taxonomy): domain Bacteria; kingdom Bacillati; phylum Cyanobacteriota; class Cyanophyceae; order Nostocales; family Nostocaceae; genus Anabaena; species Anabaena sphaerica. The sequence continues at coordinate 14,848 of NZ_JACJQU010000038.1, forward strand.
AGAATGCACTCTTCTACTAAATCTTTAAAAGTGCGGTCATCAAGATTTGATTTTGGTAGTTTGGGTAAAAAGTCAAAGTCCATTTTTAGTTGAGTAATTTGTTAATTATGTTTGTGATTTATATGGTCTATTCTTCCATTTCTTCTACCGATTCCTGTGATTCTAAATAAAAGGGATATACCAAACTACGAGGATCGGGACTATTTTTGGGTTGATATTCGATCACCACATCGACTTTACCCCTAATTGGATCAGGATCAGTGCGGACTCTTTTTAAGATGATGCGTGGTTCCCACATTTGCAAAGCTTCTTCAACATACCGACGAATCAATAACAAAGTCTGGATACTTAATGGCTCAAAGACTAAATCGGATAAGCGCGAACCAAAATTAGGGCGGTATACTCGTTCCCCTAAATCGGTGCGGAGAATGATCATAATAGACTCTTCAATATTTGATGTAGCCGCGCTAAGTTGGACTCCTCCCTGGACATTGACTCGTAAAGGAAAGGCAAATCCTGCACCAATGTAGTCAGGTTTTTGTAAGTTATCAATTTCGTCAAGCATATCAATTAATTTTCCTTCAACATTTCCAGAGATTGACAGCGTTCTAAATTTTTAATAGCTGCAATTAAATTCAAATTATGCGGTTCAGGTTTACAATGGTCGCGGCGGTATCATCGGCATTAATGGGTTAAATATAGTTGCCGCGCCAGCAAGTGTAATAGTAGGAGCTATAAGGGAAATATTGGTAGCAGATTTGATACTGATTGCACCAGCAGCATTGACATTAATTGCACCAGTGGCATTGATGTTAATTATACCGCTAGATGTCATATTCAAAATGTTGGTTACACCTATAGTACCTATGCTGATGCTGCCATTTATGTCATTTAGTGATATTTTCTGTTGTCTAGAGGTAGTAATTTCTACAGACCTACTGGTATCATCCATGCGGATTTTATGGCCTCCAATAGTTTCTAATTCAATAAATTTCTCGGTGTCGTTAAACCGCAGACAGTGACCGGCTGCCGTCTCGATATAATATCCCTGCTTTTCTTTACCATCATCATCAACAAATGTAACTTTGTGACCATGACGGGTTTTTTCCTCCCGGATACGTACTTTACCATTAACAACTGTGTCAGCTATTGTTCTAGGGGTAGGGTCTTGACTGTTCCAAACTCCACCAATAATGTAGGGACGGTGAATGTCTCCGTGTTCAAATCCTACCAGTACCTCATCGTTGATTTCTGGTAGCCAATACATTCCGCGATCGCTTCCTGCCCCCAGAGCCACTACTCTCGCCCAGTTGCTGTTATGATCTTCAGTGAGTGTAGGAAATTTGACTTTGACTCGACCCAGACCTTTGGGGTCTACATTATCAGTAACAATACCAACTAAAAGTGTTTGACCAGGTTGTAATTTAGTCTGAGGTGCAAGGGTACTTAATAAGTCTCCCCCCCGCAAACCCCGCACACTAAACTCTGTTATGTAAATGCGATCATGGTAAGTATGACGAGTTTCGGTAATGTAATATTTACCATCATGTTGTCCCATTTCTTTCAGATCGACGATTTTTCCAGGACGAATTAAAGTATCACCCTCAGCTTTAGCGTCAGCATAGATAAATTGTCCACCCAATTCATCACACAAAGCTTGCGCCATTGTATCGGCTTCTTTAATATTAAAAACTGGTTGATCCACCACAATCATTTTTGGTGTTGGTGGCTGTCCACTAAACTTATTACTCGTATCACTACCTTTACCATTTAGCGTATTGGTAATAAGTTTTGCTGCTTTTGCTGTAGATACAATTGCTTTTTTTGTATTGTAGTCCCAACCTCTGACTTCAACTTCCTTAACCTGTTCTGCACTTGTTACTCGTACCCGAAAACCATGCAAGTCTTTTAACCATTTGAGAGTTAATAATTCACTGTCAGCCTTGGGTTTACGAAAGTAGAGGTTGCCATTTTGAATATACAGTTCAAAGCCAATTCGTGCGGCTCGTTCCCGTAGAAACTCCATGTTAGTTTGATTTTCTTGAAAAACGTATTCATGGACAACACCACTGGGTTCAATAGTGCCAAGTTTTACTCCTGCTTCTTGAACTATTTTCTTGACAATATCACTATCAGTCATGTTTAGAAAAGAACGGTTATAACGTCCCCGATGTAAGCGATGGGAAACATCATAACCTTGAACTATGATAGGAGCTTGGGATTTGTCAGTGAAATGAGTATCAATAGCTGTAATTTCTCCTTGTATAATTTCTCCTTTTTTATCATTATTAAAATCTATAGACTCTGTAGTGCTGCCTTGAAAGCCAATAGTGACAGATTTACCAATTTGCAATAGATCCTTGTAGCGCCAAACTTGATCTTCAGTATGACCTGGATAGTAATCATTTTGGATGACTAGAGTAAACATTCCTGGACGATGCAGACTTTCTTCTATGGAAATCTGAAGAATATCATCCATTAATTGAGCAGGGGCATTTGCGCCATCTATTGTTAATGTTGGTAAAGCTCGATAAGTAGCCATAATCAATGAAAAACCCCAAATGTACTCTTGAAAAAATTGCCAAAGTTTTTATTACACTGAGAAGGGAAAATTTCGATTAAGCAGAATAATAAAAATTGTAATTATCATCACTTTTTTGTACTTTTGCTTTGAGGACTTTTACTTTGAGGACTTTTACTTTGAGGACTTTGACCTTGAGGACTTTGACTTTGAGGACTTTGACCTTGAGGACTTTGGGCTTGTTGGTTATTTCCACCTTGACGACTAGCTGGAGTATCTGACTGTCGAGTTGCAGCATCAGGAGATGGAGGAGCAACAGAAGCATTTTGTTGCTCTTCATCAGCTTCTTTGAGAGTTAAACTGTCAATAATAGCGCGGACTGGAGTTCCATCAGGTAAAAACATAGTTAATTTGTAGTCTAATTTTTCTACAAAACAACGCCGTAAATACTCTTTACTTCCCCAAGTAAAACTGTAAATAGGTGGTCGTTCTAACCCATTAACAAATTCAAGAGCTTTTTTGATAGGATCAATATATTTACTAACAACATCTTCACCATTTTCATAGGTGTCATATATAATTTTATTAATTGTAATCTTGTAAGCTTTTGTGTGAGAAAAACTAACTTTCGGTTGTCCTTTGCTCTGAGTACGCGCCCCAGAATTTTCAGCGGTTTCAACAATTCCATTGAAACATAACTCACTGGGATTGAACATGAAATTGATATCGTCTACTCCATCTTGTGATATCAACTTAGCTTTTACTAAATTACTTGATTGTGTTGATGTTGGTAATGCCATATTTTTATTGGTGTGAAAGGTTGAATTTCAGTTAATTTTAGTTACCAATTAATGCGCCCAGTGTAGTAATTACCCTGGAGTTCTCGCTCTATTTCAAAACGCCTTTTGAGCATTATATAGACTTCATTGCTGAGAGCTTGTAATCTATTATCGAGTAGAGAGGCTTCATTCATTTTTTCTAATGTACCTACTTTACCAATTTCAGAATTAGCAGTATGAGAAGTTAAGTTATATTTAGCATAAGTTCCATGACTTGAGGTAAAATTACTCATCCAAACCGGGTTTCCCATAAGTTTATTTCCTTGTCTTTCTTGCTCTAATTGTAATTTTTGTCTTAAAATTGTATAGATATATTGAGCTAAAGCTTCTAAATCTTCATCATTAATGGCAAAATTAGATGAACTAGTAGCTTGTGGTTGTTCAATGGAAACTAGAGGTTCATTCGTCGATTCGTCTTCTTTAATTTTACTATTATCTGCTGATTTTTGAAGATTTTCATCTCTTAATTCTGATGAACTTGATGATGTATTATTAGACTCTACATTGGAAGTATGAGCAGCATTATTATCACGTTTTTCTACCTCACTAGGGGGTAATTCTTCTACATTAAACTGATTATTTTTTGATTTTAATTTCTCTTCTGCTAGAAAATAATTAGTAAAATCTAAAGATTGCATAGAGGGAAGATCGTTATCATTTTTGTCGGAAGTTAGACTTAGTAAGTCGTCAATACTAGACCATGATTCAGTTATATTTCCATAAGATGGGGGATTTTTATTTTCTTTACCAAATTGTTCATTTTGTATTGAATTATCTTTTTTAAATAATTGTATAGGAGAAAAAATCTCAGGTTCTTTTGTTAATTTACTAGTAAAATTATTAGGATTTTCTAAAAAATGGGTTACTACTGGAGAAAATAGAAAATCAGATTTTTTACCTAATGGTAATTGTTGACCCAAGGGTTTAATACTAGAAATATTTTGAGTTTGTAATTGAGGTTGAACAGAAATTTCATCTACTGAATTTGCAGATGTTTGAGATTGAGTTTGTAACTGCTGTTGAACCGGAATTTCATCTACTGTATTTGCAGATGTTTGAGGTTGAGATGATAATTGAGGTTGAACCGGAATTTCATCTACTGTATCTATAGATATTTCTGGTTGAGGTTGAGTTGGTAATTTTGGTTGAACAGGAATTTCATCTACTGTAGTAGATATTTGTGGTTGAAGTTGAGTTGGTAATTTTGGTTGAACAGCAATTTCATCTACTGTAGTAGATATTTCGGTTTGAGGTTGAGTTGGTAATTTTGGTTGAACAGCAATTTCATCTACTGTAGTAGATATTTCGGTTTGAGGTTGAGTTGGTAATTGAGGTTGAACCGGAATTTCATCTACTGTATTTGTAGATATTTGTGGTTGAGGTTGAGTTGGTAATTTTGGTTGAACCGGAATTTTATCTACTGTATTTGTAGATATTTCGGTTTGAGGTTGAGTTGGTAATTTTGGTTGAACAGCAATTTCATCTACTGTATTTGTAGATATTTGTGGTTGAGGTTGAGTTGGTAATTTTGGTTGAACAGCAATTTCATCTACTGTATTTGTAGATATTTGTGGTTGAGGTTGAGTTGGTAATTTTGGTTGAACCGGAATTTCATCTACTGTAGTAGATATTTCGGTTTGAGGTTGAGTTGGTAATTGAGGTTGAACAGCAATTTCATCTACTGTATTTGTAGATATTTCGGTTTGAGGTTGAG
>NZ_JACJQU010000039.1 GCF_014696825.1 Anabaena sphaerica FACHB-251
TGCCTTGAACTTAAAACAAGAAGCGGTCAGATTGACCGTGTTAGCCTGTGGACTAGATAGTGCCGACACTTCTAGGGTGAAGCAGGAAGAAAAAGCTGGCTCTTGTTAGCATTAGTTAGCTTTTTTGTATCGGATAATTGACAATTGACAATTGATAACTCAATAGCTGATAACTGTTAACTGTTAACGCTACACAAACGCAAATAAATGATATTACAAGTACAACCTAAATTAATTATTCATGGTGGGGCTGGTAGTTCTCTTCACGGAAAGGGAGGAATAGAGGCTGTAAGGCGATCGCTCCATGCTGTAATACAGGAAGTCTACTCACTGTTGCTAACAGGTGCAACTGCTTCTGAGGCTGTACTCCGGGGATGCCAAATGTTGGAAGATAATCCCCGTTTTAACGCTGGTACAGGTTCTGTATTACAATCTGATGGTCAAATCCGCATGAGTGCTTCTCTGATGGATGGTACATCAGGGCGTTTTAGTGGTGTGATTAATGTCTCACGGGTGAAAAACCCGATTGAAATGGCGCTATTTCTGCAAAAGTCCCCAGATCGGGTATTGTCTGATTACGGTTCAGCGGAGTTGGCGCGAGAGTTGCAAGTTCCCAGTTACAATGCTTTAACTGATTTGCGTCTCAAAGAGTGGATGCAAGAACGGGAAGATAACTTTAAAAGGACTATGGCTGGGGTAGTCGCAGAACCGGAAATTGCAGAAAGCTCTAATGCGGGCAGGGGTACAATTGGCGTAGTGGCTTTGGATGGCTATGGTAAGTTAGCTGCTGGTACTTCTACTGGTGGTAAAGGCTTTGAACGCATTGGGCGCGTCAGTGATTCTGCTATGCCTGCGGGTAATTATGCTACTACTTATGCTGGGGTTAGCTGCACTGGAATTGGGGAAGATATCATTGATGAGTGTTTAGCAGCCAAGATTGTCATCCGGGTTAGTGATGGAATGTCTTTGAAAGAGGCGATGCAGCGTTCATTTACTGAAGCTAGTAAGAATGAACGGGATTTGGGTGCGATCGCTCTTGATGCCACTGGAGTCATATCTTATGGTAAAACCAGTGAAGTATTACTCGCTGCTTATCACAATGGCGACACCATCGGCGATACTTTGGAATGGAATGATGGAGAATTGATTGGCTATTGTTAAGTTGTAGGAGAGAGGTTGTTACTTAGAACAACCTCTTCACAGGATATTGCAGGTAAAGGTATAATATTCCAAGAAACTTTCAACTCTGTTCCCTGTTCCCTGTTCCCTGTTCCCTGCTATTTTATTAAACGCGAGTCAGTTGTAATAACTCTTGGGGAGATGCCAGCATATCGATCGCTACAAAGAAGATTTTTCCTTGGGGATTGATGAGGAAGCGCCACGCAATATTCATCCCTACGTTGACACCAAACCAAGGAGTTTGGACTACACCTGTGATTTTTAGCTGTTTAGAGCCATCTCCTTGAACCTCACAAATGCCTTTTTGGGGCATCATATTCAGTCCTTGGGCTTCTTCACGCATATATTTGGAGATCGCCTGAGTTCCCACAATCGGTTTTTGGAATGGTGGTTGCAGCGCACCATCAGGAGTAAATAAAGCAATAGCAGCATCAAAATCGTCTGCATTCATTGCTTCAATGTAGCCCAATACTGCTGGTTCTGTAATACCGTCAATCTTGACTGAAGAAATTGCAGGAGTTGTCCGTTGGAAAGCAGGTTCTGCACCAGCTTTTGGGTAACTGCTGGGAGCAAGTTCAGAAGTATCAAATCCCATGTTGACTACGGTGTTACGCAGTACAGTAATTTGCTGACCCTGATCAAGTTTCTGGGTTTCTTCTAGGACTAATTTCACACCAGGAGACATTTGATAACCAACTGGAATGGGAGCGACAACACCCTGTTTCATCAACTCTCCTAACTCATACCAGAAAGCCAGCTTGGTATTGACACTGAAGAAACCGTAAGAACGACTGATGGGAGTGTCTGCACGACTAGCAAGATCGCGCATAACTTTTGTTTGTTCTTCAGGAGACATTTGCTTAATTTGGGTGAGCAGACTTTCTGCTAGTTGCAGACGTGCGGCTCCAGGTGCTGCGGGGGTAATTGTCTTACCCATCTCAGTGTAAGCATACCAAAGATATGCCAGTTGATCATCCACGTTGAGTTGATCGAATAAGGCGATAGTCGCTGGAATCAGGCTAGGAACTTGAGTGTTAGAAAAAATACTTTGAGCGGATTGGATGGTCAAAGACATGATCAAAATCTCCAATATTGTTTGTTAATTAGCGGCTTTCAAAATTCCCACGCAGAATTTTTAAGCTGATACTTTTATTGTCAAAACTGCTAGCAGAAACTAAGTTTATCTACATAGAAGCCGCAGCTAGACTAGGACTGTTATGCACATAAATATGAAGTTGAACCCAAAGGTAAAGCTTTACCTTTGCTCGTTAATAACGAAACTGCATTTAAGTTATGCAGTTTTTTAATTAGCTGTTTATCTTTTCTGTAAAGAACTGTAACAAGCTTAATAACTTTTGTAAAGCTATTGATATTACGAATTGACATAAATACTTAAATATGAGTGTAAAAATTTTTGTATTTTCAAGAGGCAGGAGGAACCCTTGGCTCAACGAAGTAGCCAGGGGTTTCTAGATCCCCCGGCGTAGCCTGAGATTTCTGACGCTTAAAGTTATGACTCAAGATAGATTGATAGATACTCCTACTGGCAGATAATCAGATATAGCATATGCTATAGTCGGTCTGAATTTCTTCAGTTCCTACTCGAACTCTCGTACTCACACAGGCGCTCATGCTTAAGCAACCAGAAGTTAGCCATCTCATCCGTCAACTCCGGCAGTTAACGGCACTGAGTCAGGAGCAGCTTGCCGCAACATTGGGAGTCGCTTATTCCACCGTGAATCGCTGGGAAAATGGTCACATCAAGCCTTCGGCATTGGCGCTCAACCAAATTAGAAATATGCTCAAGGAGTTGAAGGATTCTCCTGAGATCACCCTTCAGGAGTGTAGCCAGATGCTGTTAGAGCAGTACTTTCCAGAAACGGAGTCAACTGTTCGATGACTGAGACACATTCAGCATTTTCCAAAGGTAGTCAAGGCAAGTGGAAAGCTTTGGCGACACAAATTTTACACTATGGCGTTGCGTTGCTATCCGTTGCTTTAGCAGTAGGGTTCAACCTCCTGTTCAATCAGTATCTCGAATCAACACCGACTCCACTCTTTTTCGCCGCAGTCATGGTGAGTGCCTGGTATGGAGGCTTAAGGCCAGGGCTGCTGGCAACTGCTTTGTCTACACTGGCAATTAACTACTTCTGGCTTGAACCGTCCCCATCGCTCCATGTTCCCAATTGGGCAACATTATTGCGACTGGGCGTTTTTGTAATGGCAGCGGTCATCATCAATTCACTGAATGAAGCACAACGAATCGCGCAGCGGAGAGCCGAAGCAAATTTAAAGTCCTTGCAGGAAAGCGAAGCAAGGTTTAGTTGTTTGGCAGAATCTCACATCCTGGGCATGATTGTGGCGGACTTGAACGGGTCTATCCTGGAAGCCAATGATGTTTTTCTGCAAATGCTTGGCTACACTCAGGAGGAATTGCGTTCAGGTCGAATGCGTTGGCGCGAAATGACTCCACCGGAATCCTTGGAAGTGAGTGAGCAAGCGTTACAAGAACTGATCACGACCGGAGTTTGTACGCCTTTTGAGAAAGAGTACATCCGTAAAGATGGTTCTCGTGTTTCCGTCCTGCATGGCGCTGTGATGACGGGAGAAGCTACAGCTATTGGTTTCGTGCTGGATCTTACAAACCGCAAACAGGCAGAGGAGTCGTTGCGCCGGAGTGAGGAACTGTTGCGAGTTGCCCTCAAAAATTCACCGATAACTGTCTTTAAGCAGGATCATGAACTACGCTACACCTGGATATATAATCCCGTGTTTGAATACCAAGAGAGCCAAGTAATTGGTAAACAAGATGCTGATTTGCTCGGTAGTGAAAATGCTGCGGTACTTACTCAGATAAAGCGTCGTGTTTTGGAAACCGGAGTTGGAGGGCAAGAAGAAGTTAAGCTCACAGTGGAGGGACAAGATTTTTACTACGACTTGACGGTTGAACCATTGCAAAATACTCATGGGGATATTATCGGCATCACCATTGCTGCCGTTGATATCACCAGGCTCAAGCAAACAGAGTTGGCGTTACGCCAGAGTGAAGCTCGGTTCCGCCGTATTTTTGAATGTAATATGGTACCAATGGGTATCTGGTCGCACTTGGGCGGCATCCAGCAAGCAAATAATGCCTTGCTGGATCTGGTCGGTTACACTGAACAGGAATTGGACAGGGGACAGGTAAACTGGCTAAAAATGACCACTCCCGAATGGTTGCCGCTGGACGATCACGCCCTGGCAGAGATTACCACCAAAGGCTTCAGCACCCCGCATGAAAAAGAATATATTCACAAACACGGGCATCGAATCCCGGTTCTAGTGGGAGGAGCCGCATTTCTGGACGATCCAGAAAACGGGGTATTTTTTGCTATCGACCTGACTGCTCGCAAACAAGCTGAAGCCGCATTACGTCAAAGTGAATCTCGGTTTCGGTTGATAGCGGAAACCATTCAAGATGTGTTTTGGATGACAGACCTACGCATCCCAAAAATTCTCTATGTGAGTCCTGCCTATGAGCAAATCTGGGGGCGATCGCCAGCAGAAATCTACCAAAACTACCCAGTCTGGGCTGAAACTATCCATCCAGATGATCGAGAACGGGTACTAGCGATGGCCAGGACTTGCGAGAACAGCAGCATGGTTGAGCAAGAATATCGGATTATTCGCCCTGATGGAAGTATTCGGTGGATTCGCGATCGCGGGTTTGCCGTGAGCGATGAAGCAGGAGAGATTCAACAGGTGATAGGCATTGCTCAAGACATCAGTGAGGACAAATTAGCAAGCGAAGCCTTACGCCGCAGCGAAGAACGCTTCCGCATTAGTCAAGATCTCTCACTCTTCGCTTTTACCATTTTAGATAGTGTGCGTGATCAAACCGGAGCGATCGCTGATTTTGTCTGGACTTACGTCAATCCTAAAGCCGCAGAAATTCTTCAGAAGCCCGTTGAGGAACTTGTGGGGCAACGCCTACTCCAAGTGCTTCCTGGTAATCAATTCAACAGCGAATTATTTAAACACTATGTGCGCGTTGTAGAAACTGGAGAACCTCATGATCTTGAATTGTCCTACGATGCCGACGGTATTACCGGATGGTTCCGCAATATGGCAGTCAAGCTAGATGATGGTGTCGCTATCTCGTTTACTGATATTACTCAGCGGAAACAAACAGAGACTGATTTGCGCGAGAGTGAAGAACGTCTGCGTTTAGCTTTAACAGCGGCAAATCAGGGACTTTTCGACCTTAATGTGCAAACAGGAGCTACGGTAGTCAGTCCAGAATATGCCCGGATGCTCGGCTATGAGGCTGACGAGTTTGAGGAAACTAATGCCAAGTGGCGCGAGCGTCTCCACCCTGATGATCTAGCCTTAGTCTATCAGACTTATGAAGATTACATTGCCGGAAAACTAGATACTTATCGGGTCGAGTTCAGGCAGCGCACAAAATCAGGAGATTGGAAATGGATTCTTTCGATTGGCAAGATTGTTGCCTGGGATAGTCAGGGTCAACCTTTGCGGATGTTAGGCACACATACTGACATCACTGAACGCAAACTCTCGGAAGCAGAGCGAGAACGACTGCTACAACTGGAAAAAGCAGCACGGAAGGAAGCCGAAACCGCCAACCGCATTAAAGATGAATTTTTAGCAGTATTGTCCCATGAATTGCGATCGCCCCTCAATCCGATTCTCGGCTGGTCAAAACTACTTCAGGAAGGCAGGTTAGATGAAAAGACCAGTCTGATCGCTCTACAAACAATCGAACGCAATGCCAAGCTGCAAACCCAACTAATCGAGGATCTGCTGGATGTCTCCCGGATTTTACGCGGCAAGATTGCTTTAAATACTTGCCCTGTCAACATGGTTGCTGTTGTTGAATCTGCTCTGGAAACGGTGCGTCTGGCCACAGAGGCAAAACAAATTCAAATGCAAACTGTTGTTACCCTTGATAACGGGCAGGTGTTTGGAGATGCGGCACGGCTACAGCAAATTATATGGAATTTGGTTTCTAATGCCGTTAAATTCACACCCGATGGCGGACAAGTTGAAATTCGTTTAGACCAAATTGGCACTTATGTGCAAATTCAGGTGCAGGATACTGGCAAGGGTATCAGTCCAGATTTTTTACCCTGTGTGTTTGACTATTTTCGACAAGAGGATGGTACAACAACTCGCAAATTTGGTGGTCTGGGATTGGGTTTAGCCATCGTTCGTAATTTGACTGAACTGCATGGAGGAACTATCCAGGCAGATAGCCCAGGAGTTGGACAAGGAGCGACTTTTACACTTCAGCTACCGTTAATGCCAGGTTATTCTCCCATTAATCAAAATGCTGATCAACCGCAGCAAGTTCTCAGTTTGAACGGTATCAAAGTTTTAGTCGTTGACGATGATACAGATACCCGTGAATTTGTTGCTTTTTTATTGGAGCAAGAAAGGGCAACGGTGATCACGGCAACTACTGCAAATGAAGCTTTAATTGCTTTAATCCAATTTAAGCCTAACATATTACTGAGCGATATTGGAATGCCAGATATGGATGGTTATATGTTGATGCAGAAGGTGCGATCTTTACCACCAGAACAGGGGGGACTAATTCCCGCGATCGCTCTCACTGCTTATGCGGGAGAATACGACCAAAAGCAGGCTCTCAAAGTCGGTTTCCAAAAGCATATTTCCAAACCTGTAGAACCAGAAGCTTTAGTCAAAGCCATCTCTGAACTCATTTTCTGATACGTAAATTTATAGACATATTAGCAGGACTTGAGGAGTGAAGCGTTACATTTGCGGTGCGTTAGGAACGCACCCTACAAAATATTAACTTTCGGTTTTTCTCTTCCAACCTGGTTTAACTACCTGACGACTGCGGGCAATTACTAAAGCATCATTTTCCACATCTTCTGTCACCGTTGAACCTGCGGCAATATAAACATCATTACCCAAGGTAATAGGTGCAACTAAAACACTATTAGAACCGGTTTTAGTGCGATCACCTATCCTAGTTCTATGTTTCTTCACACCGTCGTAGTTTGCGGTAATTGTTCCCGCACCGATATTGACTTGAGTTCCGGCTGTAGTATCACCCAAATATGAGAGATGTGCTACATTGGTGCGATCGCCCAATTGCGTATTTTTCAACTCGACAAAATTACCAATACGACAATTTGCACCCACTTCTGCATGACCACGCAAATGAGCATAGGGTCCAATTCGCGTTTCTGCTTCCACAAAACTATCTGTAATTACAGAATATTGAACAGTGACATTTTCACCCAACTGGCTATTTTCAATTAAACTCCCAGGTCCAATTCGACTACCAGATTTCACAAACGTTTTACCTCGCAAATGGGTTTGAGGTTCAATAATTACATCTGGCTGTAATTCTACCGTTTCATCAATAGTAATACTTGCAGGGTCAATCAGCGTCACACCTGCCAAAAGCCATTTTTCCTTAATGCGTCTTTGCAAAATATCTTCAGATGCGGCTAATTGCAATCTATCATTAATTCCCAAAATTTCTTGGTAATCTTCCACATCCACAGCCATCACCTTACCAACCTGAGTTACAGCATCAGTGAGGTAATATTCTTTTTGGGCATTATTATTTTGCAAATGAGGTAATACTTTTGCTAAATCAGGCCAACGGAAGCAGTAAATACCAGCATTAACACGGTTATTTTCTCTTTGGCTAGGGATGCAATCTTTATCCTCAACCATTTGCTGCACAATCCCGTCACTATCACAGAAAACCCGTCCGTAACCTTTGGGATTTGATAAATATGCTGTGAGAATAGTACAGCAATTGTGATTTTCTTGGTGTGTTTGTAAAAGATTTTCCAGAGTTTGTGTTCGCAACAAAGGTACATCACCATTTAAAATCAGCAAATCCCCTGTGTAACCTTCTAAATGGGGCAGTAATTGTTGAATAGCATGACCTGTGCCTAATTGTACAGTCTGTTCCACAAACTCCACATCATGAATTGAATCCAAAGCAGTTTTCACTTCCTGGGACTGATACCCAACAATCACTAGCTTGCGTGAAGGAGAAAGTGGTTCTACGCTGTCAATAACTCTCTCTACTAGGGATTTTCTACCCAAAGAATGTAAAACTTTAGGTAGATTAGATTTCATTCTTGTGCCTTTTCCAGCGGCGAGAATTGCTACAACAACCATAATTAACTATCGGTAAATTTCAATTATCAATGTTTTTAGTATTTTTCAGATTCAGCCTCAAATCATATCAGTTAATTCCCTTAATTCCACCTTTTTCGCCATCGAGAACTAGGTTCAAGAACAGAGACTTGTTGTTCTTTTTGTCGTCGCTTAATTATAACTTCAGCAGCATCCCTTAATTCGGGATCACGGTAAGGAACGGCCGCACGAGTCTGTAAATGTTCTGTTTCTGCTTCCGAAAGAGGATAAATGTCCGTGATGTCGTTTTCCCCATCTTGCGGATATGCGGCTATTGTACCAGGAGTGCGTCTTCCCACTGGTGTGGTTGAACCTATTACCAAACCAGCAGCTAAAAGCGCCGTGCGTACAGCAGATGCACAGGAATAAGTAGCGAGTAAACCGTCTTGATGTAAGCACAAGGCTACTTGTCCTATAAATTCTATAGTCCATAATTGTGGACATTGCGGAGGTGAAAAAGGGTCAAGAAAAATAGCATTTGCTTGAAAAGCAGATTGACGTACTTCCTGAATTGATTTTCTAGCATCACCTATGAGTAACTTGGCTTGCAAGCGATTTGAGTAAGTTTGATGCTTTAATGCTAGTTCGGTCAAAATTTTTATATACTCGTAGTCCCAATCATCAAATATGTGCTGGTTAATCGCTGCTTTGGGAACTTCTGGATTTAGTTCTAAACCAATGACTTCCACAACACAAGTAGGATTTTCTTGCCAAATTACTTCCAAAGCGGCTGCTGTATTGTATCCTAGACCATAACAAACATCTAAAATTCTCACTATCCCATTCTTAGCTAATGTCTGTATTTGAGTGGGAACTGCAAATTTTAGATAACTTTCTTGTTTAGCTCCATAATGACTATGAAAAGCTTCACCAAATTCTTGAGAAAAGAAGGTAAATGAACCATCTTGTGTTTGTCGGGGTGTAAAATTATCTGCATCTGACATTTTTTCTTATAAAAATACACTAATGACTAATGAATAATAATCAATTTGTTGTTTCTCCCGAATGGCTATTTGCACATCTTAACGATTTCCAAGTTGTAATTGTCGATTGTCGTTTTTCTTTGGCTGATCCACAATTAGGAAAAAAGCAATATCAAGAAAGTCATATACCAGGAGCTTACTATTTAGATTTAAATCAAGATTTATCTAGTCCTGTAAGTGAGCATGGGGGAAGACATCCTTTACCACATCCCCATGAGTTAGCTGATAAATTAGCACAAATCGGGATTGAATTCCAAAAAACTTTGGTAGTTGCTTATGATGATTCGCGTTTTGCGTTTGCATCTCGGTTGTGGTGGTTATTGCGTTATTTAGGACATGACAATGTAGCTGTTTTAGATGGTGGTTTGACTGGTTGGCAAAAAGCAGGTTATCCTGTGACAAATGAGATTCCAGTACCTAAAATGGGAACTTTTACCCCTCAGTTGAAAGATGAACAAGTTGTAGATTATACTTATGTTAAAAATTTCAAAGATAGTCCTGATGTAACTTTAGTAGATTCGAGAGAGGGCGATCGCTATCGCGGAGAAAGAGAACCAATTGATAAAATTGCTGGTCATATTCCCGGCGCTGTAAACTATCCTTGGCAAGAAGTCACTGACGCTTCCGGTTTCCTGCTTCCCCAGTCAGAACAGCGTCAAAGGTGGAAACAGCTAGAACCTACTAAAGAAATTTTAGTTTATTGTGGCTCTGGTGTAACCGCTTGTGTAAATTTACTTTCTTTAGAAATAGCAGGTATTTATACAGGTAAACTTTACGCTGGTAGTTGGAGTGATTGGATTAGTCATTAGTCATTAGTCATTAGTTGGTAAGAATTCAGGTAGGGCAATAAGATCCCCGACTTCTTTTGTTTATTGTGTCCACAAATTATAAATTGATGTCAGAAGTCGGGGATCTATGTATGAACGAGTGCTATAGCTGAATACTTACATTAGTTGTTTTTTATTTTTTCTCTGTTCTCTGTTAAGAGTTCCCTGCCTCCTATTAAAACCTACCTATTTCAAAACCATAGTTGACACTAAAGAACCAACTGGAAAAATCAATATTAGGGGTGGTAGAATCGCCAAAGTTAACACCGCCCTGAAGGTAGATATTACTCGTGTTAGAAGCGCGATAATTTAAATGTCCAAATAATCGATGAAATTGGTCTTCTCTGTCACGTTGGGTATAGTCTGACAAGTTTAACTGGTAGTTCAGACCAATTTGCAGAGGGTCTTGTAAGTAGTACCTTAAAGACAACCAAAAATAATTTACTATCCGACTCTGCCTTTGTGGGTCAGAAAAGTTTACGCTTAATTCATAGAGGCTATCTAACGTCAACTTATCTGTAAGTGTGTCCCGTCTTCCCAAAGATAGCTGCACAGAATTTTCATTGAGAAAGCGATCGCCTGCTGCTAATAAATCGCTATTATTAGCATAGAACAAATGTTGATTACTTATATTCAGTTCTGCATACATTTCCCGTGATATTTCTTGATAAATACCCAGATTAAATCTCACCTGATTATAATCAAACTGTGATTGATCAAGATAACGAACCAGACCACCATCAATTGCTCCGTTTAAATAGGTTGTAGGACTCAAAGGAAAATATGCCGAAGCTAGTGTCAGTCCAGAATAAAGTAAACTATCTTCGATTTTATCTTCATTTGTAGAAAAAATATTACTTGAATGAAAATAGCCCACATAACCCCTTAAATAGCCTATAGCTTGAAACTGATCTACGGGTTTTTCTTGTGGTGGAGGTGGTATTTCTTCTAAAGGTCTTGGCCGCACCCGCAACCTCAACTCCTGCTCTTCATTTAATTCAGAAGCAGACTCTTCTTGCTCTGGTGATTGCTGCACAAGCCTCTGTGCCGTTTCCGAATCACCTATAATTGGTTGATTTAACAGATAATCCGCTGATTGCAAAGATGATGGGGTAATATCATCCGTCCTACTTGTGGGCTGTACTAAGTTAGCTTGCTGTTGAGTATTATCGGGTTCTTTTGTTGGTCCTTGATTGATCTGAGCCGTTAGTGATTCTAGATTTTTGGGTGTTTCTAATTGTATAATTGTTAACTGACTAGTCGGTGAAGTTGCTTCGGCTAAGGTTAAATATATGAGATTTGATGCTGACCTATCTTGATGGGATTTTGTCTCGGATGGAGAGGACAAGGCTCTGTTGATACCAATACTACTCAATTGTCCACCGCTAGAAGCGAACAAAATTGCCAACAACAAATTTTTTCCTATCTTGGGTTGCATATTTGGTGGTTTTAATCGCATTTAATTTAGCATTCATCAGCTATTGGTTGAACCGAATCCCCTATTCAATTCAATTTAATTCAATTTTATACATAACCTATGGTACATTTATTTCTCTTACTTAATATAGATTTAATAGAAAAATAAGTAAATTTAACTATTTATTTTTTTGTAAATAACCTTACCATGAATATAATAAAATAGTTAAACACACCACATGACATATCAAAATTAACCAAAATATTACAAGATATTAATTACCATCTGAACAGAGGGACACAGATTATGTTAAATAAATTTTTACAAGGCTTGCTGTTGAGCTTATGTATATTTACTGTTTTTCCTGTGGCAAAGCGAGCAAATGCCATAACTCCTCTAACGCAAGCGGAGATTCAAGAACTCCGTAATATGGTACAGTTGATACCTAAGAATAATTCTCAGACACGTCCGGCACGTCGATTGGATACTTTAAATCCTGGGGATGGTGTATCTACTGGACGCTCTTCCCTTGCAGACTTGCGCTTTAATGATGGTTCTGTCGCACGGGTTGGGGAGCAAGCAGTATTTCAATTTTTGCCGCAAACACGGAACTTTACATTATCTAACGGAACTGTCCTGTTACTAATTCCACCTGGAAGGGGACAAACACGTATTAAAACACCAAATGCAGCCGCAGCAATTCGCGGTTCAGCATTGTTTGTTCGTTATAACAAGGAAACAGATACTACAATTATCGGTGCGCTGACAAATAGCGGTATTGAAGTTGCTAACCAGGAAGCTTCCCAAAGGTTAGTTCTGCAAGCAGGGCAATTAATGGTTGTAGTTAAAGGTGAATTTCAAGGGTTATATGATTTTGACCTGAGAAACTTTTATGACCAGAGCAACTTAGTACAGGGCTTGGATTTGACTAGGCAAAATTCCACACCTAAATCAGATCCTGCATTAGCAAGTGTTCAAGCTGAAACTGCCGCAGCTGTAGCAAAACAAAAACCAATCATGGGTCAGGGTACAATTGACAACCCATCTTTTATAAATAAAAATGCTAATGCCCGTGGTTCTTCTAATAGCTCAAACAATAACTCAAATAATAACTCCAACAATAGCTCAAACAATAACTCAAATAATAACTCCAACAATAGCTCAAACAATAACTCAAATAATAACTCCAACAATAGCTCCAACAATAACTCCAACAATAACTCCAACAATAGCTCCAACAATAGCTCCAACAATAACTCCAACAATAACTCCAACAATAACTCCAACAATAGCTCCAACAATAGAGATTTTGGACGAGAACAAAAATCTATCAATCGTCCTGTAAGAGACAATTTAGGAAGAGGCTCTGCTGGTGGTAATCCTCGTGGACCTATGGATTCTTTCGTAAGAACAGGAGAAATCATCCGCGAAAATATACAGGGCAACCAAGGTGGTGGCAACCAAGGTGGTGGCAACCAAGGCGGTGGCAATCAAGGTGGTGGCAACCAAGGTGGTGGCAATCAAGGTGGTGGCAATCAAGGCGGTGGCAACCAAGGTGGTGGCAACCAAGGCGGTGGCAACCAAGGCGGTGGCAACCAAGGTGGTGGCAATCAAGGTGGTGGCAACCAAGGTGGTGGCAATCAAGGTGGTGGCAATCAAGGTGGTGGCAACCAAGGTGGTGGCAATCAAGGTGGTGGCAATCAAGGTGGTGGCAACCAAGGCGGTGGCAACCAAGGTGGTGGCAATCAAGGCGGTGGCAACCAAGGCGGTGGCAACCAAGGTGGTGGCAACCAAGGTGGTGGCAACCAAGGTGGTGGCAATCAAGGCGGTGGCAACCAAGGCGGTGGCAACCAAGGTGGTGGCAACCAAGGTGGTGGCAACCAAGGTGGTGGCAACCAAGGCGGTGGCAACCAAGGTCAAGGTCAAGGTCAGGGCAACCAAGGTCAAGGTCAAGGTCAGGGCAACCAAGGTCAAGGTCAGGGCAACCAAGGTCAAGGTCAAGGTCAGGGCAACCAAGGTCAAGGTCAAGGTCAGGGCAACCAAGGTCAAGGTCAAGGTCAGGGTAACCAAGGTCAAGGTCAGGGTAACCAAGGTCAAGGTCAAGGTCAGGGCAACCAAGGTCAAGGTCAAGGTCAGGGTAACCAAGGTCAAGGTCAGGGTAACCAAGGTCAAGGTCAGGGTAACCAAGGTCAAGGTCAGGGTAACCAAGGTCAAGGTCAGGGTAACCAAGGTCAAGGTCAAGGTCAGGGCAACCAAGGTCAAGGTCAAGGTCAGGGCAACCAAGGTCAAGGTCAAGGTCAGGGTAACCAAGGTCAAGGTCAGGGTAACCAAGGTCAAGGTCAAGGTCAGGGCAACCAAGGTCAAGGTCAAGGTCAGGGTAACCAAGGTCAAGGTCAGGGTAACCAAGGTCAAGGTCAGGGTAACCAAGGTCAAGGTCAGGGTAACCAAGGTCAAGGTCAGGGTAACCAAGGTCAAGGTCAAGGTCAGGGCAACCAAGGTCAAGGTCAAGGTCAGGGCAACCAAGGTCAAGGTCAAGGTCAGGGTAACCAAGGTCAAGGTCAGGGCAACCCTTAACTAAGGTAATTACAGGGGTTCATTTTGAATTCATTCATCTATCTTCACGGCTTTGCTTCTAGTCCTAAATCGACAAAAGCAAAGGATTTGATTGATCGCTTTGCCCAGATTCCGATCAAACTGACAATTCCCGATTTAAATGCTGGTGATTTTTCTCATCTGACAATTAGCCGTCAGATCAATCAAGTCACGGCTGAATTTCCTGATCATTCTGTACCTGTAACTCTGATTGGTTCTAGTTTAGGTGGTTTGACATCTGCTCATTTGGCACAACGCAACCCACAAGTGCAACGCTTGGTTTTACTAGCACCAGCTTTTGGGTTTTTATCCCATTGGTTGCCCAAGTTAGGCTCAGAAAAAATCCAACGTTGGCAGCAAGAACAATATTTATTGGTGTATCACTATGGAGAAGGACGAGAATTGCCTTTAAGTTATAATTTCGTCACCGATGCTGCCCAATACCAAGAAAATTTGTTACAACGACCTATTTCTACTCTGATTCTGCACGGTAAACAAGATGAAGTTATCCCTATTCAAGCTAGTCGCGACTTTGCTGCTTCCCGTCCTTGGGTAAAATTAATAGAACTAGACAGTGATCACGCTTTGGGAAATGTTACAGCCGAGATTTGGCAAGCCATTCGCTCATTTTGCCAACTGGGGAATGGGGATTAGGGACTCTTTACTGGGGAGCATCCCAATTTTGCAAAAATGTAGAATAAGTATCTGAAAACTCTCTTCTTTCTTCTTACCTATGCCTTCGGCACGCTACGCGAACGTGTCCTTCGCTCCTTCGTGGTAATGCCTCCGGCACGCTGCGCGAACGTTCATTTCATGTCTTGACCTCAAGCCAAAAATAAACTTACACATTTGGGATGCTCGCCTTTACTGGGGATTGGGTAAGATAATTACTAATCAATACTGTTCGGTTAAGGATTTTAGTAGGTTGGGTTGAACAAAGTGAAACCCAACAAACCCTTGTAAATGTTGGGTTATGCCTTCGGCACACTGCGTGAACATTCCTCAACCCAACCTACATAATTTCATTTTTTGAGCTTAACCGACAAGTATTTAGTTTAAATAACAAAAATATAGTCATATATAGTCAAATCTACTCATTTGTGTTACAACGGAGAAATGAAACTATAGATTGAAAAGAAAAAACAAAAAAAGCGAGCGTATTGTTAAGCATCTGGAGTCACAATGAATGCTATTAGTTGAACGACA
>NZ_JACJQU010000040.1 GCF_014696825.1 Anabaena sphaerica FACHB-251
AGGGGGGCAGGGGAGCAGCGGGGCAGGGGAGCAGGGGGGCAGGGGAGCAGGGGGGCAGGGGGAAGAAATTTGGGATTTTTGCGCGGATGGGTGGGTGTAAAAAATCAGGTGCTGTGAAAAATGTCTGAATCTCTTTCTAGGCAATGCTTTGAGGTTATTCTTGTTAGTGACACACCCGCGCACCTTACACAGAGCCGGTTTCAGCGTTTTTTGCGTTTGACACAATTCCTGAAATGGACTATCATAAGACCATCCGCGCAATCGAACCTTGAAAACTACATATATATAGGCTTTCGGGCTGCCGCAGTTGAAATTTCAAATAATCCCTATTAGGGATTGAAACTAATCGCATTACCTCTAGAATTCCTGAATACATAACGTTGAAATTTCAAATAATCCCTATTAGGGATTGAAACCCTTTCCTTTTACTGTATGTGTCATTTTTTAAGGCAGTTGAAATTTCAAATAATCCCTATTAGGGATTGAAACATTATGCCAAAGCGATCGCCGGGAAGAATATAGGACTTACGCAAGATTGAACTCAAAACCTGATTCTTGCGTAGGGGTAATTCATGAATTACCCCTACTTCCGTTCTGTTTTGCGTAAGTCCTGGAATATTATCTTCAGTGTTGAAATTTCAAATAATCGCTAACCAACAAACCACCTAAAATTAAAGCGATCGCACTTTCAGTATGTTTTTCTACCATTTCTGGACTGAGGCGATCTATGTCTGGTGTCAAATGTTTCCAGTTTTCCTGCACAGTAAAGTAGAAAATGCACACACTGATAATATGAGTCAAGGTCAAAAATGGATCTACAGGCCGGAAACATCCTTCGTTGATCCCTCTTTCTAAAACTTTAAGCAGTGGTGCGTATAAAGTCATGGGGTTAATCTGCTTGAAATACAAACCCTGATTTTGACTCGCTTCCTGAAACCACAACATTTGACGATGGGGATAAGCGACTTCATAAGCGATCGCACTACGAATAATTTGCTTTAATGCTTCTTCTGGGTGTAACTGTTCCAAATCTAATTGACTTACCACTGACAACGCTTGATTAATCGGACGCTGCAAAACCGCTTTATACAAACCTTCTTTATTCTCAAAATAATAGTGAATCATCGCTGTAGTAATTTTGGCACGATCAGCGATCGCACTCAACCGCGCCCCCTTTAACCCATCTTTAGCAAACTCAATCTCCGCTGCATCCAGAATTTGCTGCTGTGTCACCTCTGCATCCCGCACCTGACGCACTGATTTAGCACCTCCCTTATTCCTCACAGATTTGACCACGGCATTATCATCTATACGTTGCTTGTACATCGTAACAATAGTTGACAGCAATCTGACCCTATTGTTAAACTAATTAAAAAATTAGTTAATTAAATAAGAGGTTTTTTATGACCCTGTTACAAGGCGCACCTTGGCTATTAGCTCATCGTTCCATGCTCAAGCCCAATCAGCCTTTCAAAATCTCCCTTTACGGTCAAGATTACGTACTTTGGCAAGATAACACAGGTAAAATAAATTGCTTACCTAACGCCTGTCCCCATTTAGGTGCAATGCTTTCCGAAGGCTGGTGTGTGACAAAAGCAGATGGTAGTAGCACCGTAGTTTGTCCATTTCATGCTTTAGAATTTGACAGCAACGGTTGTACAGTTTTACCAAATAGTAATAAACAAACGAAACCCTTACTCCAACCATTAGAGTTAATTATTCAAGGTGATTTTATTTGGACTTATGGTGGATATGAACCGAAAATTATTATCCCAACCATTTTAAAAGATTTTGCCTCTGAATATGAATTTCTGGGACATACAAAAAACTTCAGCGTCAAAACCGAACTGCTGACAATGCTATTAAATATGCACGACTACGATCATCAAAATGGGACACATAGACCATTATTTGAAATTGAAAAAGTAGACTTTAAACAATTTATTGATAATGGACATCACTCCCATGCTTACTTTGATTTAATCAGAAAACCACCAAAATTAAATGACCTACTCAAAAATCCTGGACTGTTAGCAATTCCCAACACAATTAACGCCCATTTAGAAAATTTCTTTCCTTGCTTTGTAGTCGTACATGGTGAAAGTCCTGTAGCTAGTGTGAAACAAATTCATTTCTTTATTCCCGAATCAGAAACTCATACACGCACCTATGTTTTAGTATATGGTAAAGTTAAAAATCCTGTTGCCCATTTAATTAAGAAAAATTTTGTTCGTTTAGCAGAAGTAATTGTTGAGCAAGATGTGGATATATTGGGTAAACTTTATCCCAACATTCCCCAACATATAAAATTAAATAACGAAATAGGTATGGATTGGGTAAAACGCAATTTTGAGAATTTTCCCATGATTGAACATAGGTGACAGGCGACAGATAAGAATTGTACTAATGACCAATGATTAATGACCAATGACTAATGTGCGTATATTTTTACCTAAGCTTAACCTAATGCTTGCCAAAACTTAACCTTTCAGGTGTTCACTAGTATTAAATTCACTTTTTGCTGCAATATTTTGAACCCCCAACCGACCTGGTATTTACAGAAATTGGGGGATTATTTATTATATAGATATATAGCCATCCTAAATGATTCATGAACACTTTCTGTTCCCTGTTCCCTGTTCCCTGTTCCCTTCCCATGACTTACGTCACGCTACGCTATCACCGATAAGTTCTCAACTCAAATAGGATTGCTATATAGTGGACTAATAACAGAGGAAAGCTATTTTACACCACCAGAAGCCAAATAATATCGCCTACTCCCATGTTATCCACCTGAGTCATCTGATTGATATAGGTATACCACAATGGCCGGGCGATCCTCCCGTAAAATTTACTACTGTTGCTGAACTGCAAGATGATGGCTATTATCTGCGACGTTTTTCTTTAGGTGAACATAGTGCTACTCATATCAATGCCCCTAATAGTTTTCACAGTAGCGGTATCAGCATTGACGAATACTCCGCCCAATCGCTGGTAGTACCTGCTGTAGTCATAGATATTTGTAAACAAGCAGCAGTGAATGCTGATTATCTTTTAACTGTGGCTGATATTTTGGTATGGGAAGCAGAGTTTGGCACTATTGACCCTGGGCGCATGGTAATCCTTTATACGGGCTGGCAAGCTAAATGGCTGGATAAAAACGCATTTTTGAATCAAGATGCAGCAGGGAATATGCACTTTCCAGGGTTTGGGAGTGATGCTACCCAGTTTTTAATTACTGAAAGGCAAATTGCCGGCGTGGGAATTGATACACACGGTGTAGATTCAGGGCAAGACACAAGTTTTACTACTAATCGCCTAGTCTTAGCGAAGCCACTTCTTGTTTTAGAAAATCTCACCAATTTAGATCAACTTCCACCCCAAGGTACAACTTTGGTAATTGGTATTCTCCGCTTGCGTGGTGGTTCTGGTTCTCCGGCTGCGGTAATGGCGTTATTTTGAGTGTTGAATTGTTTTGTATTCTACAGCCAGCACCCTTGTTAATATGTACTTTTATTTGTCAAACTCGTCATCACCTGAGCTAGTTCATTAGATAAATCGATCACAGATTCTTGGCGCTTTTTAAAGAGGACTCCAGCCAAAAAATAATAGTCTCCAGAGTAAAATGCCATTTTCTTTTTTCGTAAGCTTTCTATGTATTTTTTCACTTTTGGCTCTGAACTATAATATCCAAACTTCAAAGGTAAAACCATGAAGTTCTGCACAAAATAGTTATTCTCTTCGGCTATGTTAATTGTACTTATAGGGTTAGAAAAACTAGATACTAAAACTAGTACATTTTCATAACCTAATGATAAAAGATCGTTGGTAACTGTAGCTCCGTCTATACCCCCAAATAATAGCGGCATATAAATATCTGGATCGGGTGCGGGAATATAAGGTGGATTTGCTACAAGATATTCGGCTTTGGGTTTAGAAGACTCAAATAAACATGAATTAGAGATGATGTATTTGTGAGCGAGATTATATTCATCGATTGTAGAATTGGCGCGTTTCCATGCTGAGGTATTTAATTCAAATCCATGTATGACAGCATCAGATTTATTTCTCAGTAATGAATTGATGATGGGGCTACCATCTCCTGAGCCAAACTCAACAATAGACTCAGAATTTTGACAATTGCTGAGAACAAATGTTTCTAGACAGTTTGAGTAGAAATTAGATTCTTCAGGACAAAAAAAGATATCTTTCATGTGACTGCACTCAATGGTATTGTATAATCTGTGTGGAATCAAATTAGTTTTCACTTGTATCAAGGCAATAGAAAACCTGTCCCTTAGCAAGCTATTTGTCACCAAGGAAATTGTTATAGATGCGAATTAAAATCTGGATGAGTTAGCTATGCCCCTATATGCTTGGTGTTAAGAAAAGCTAATCTGGCCAGCAAGGTGTGAGAAGACGGCTGATCTGAACTGTATTGAAATATGCCTAATTAAAAATGTCAGAAAAAAACCTGCTATTTTTAATCGCTAATTTTTGAGTTTTATCGTCTGGGTAAAGCGATTGATTCGGCTTTGCGTATTGATTGCACAACAGCTTTAGTAGCGCGATCGCCCATTAGTTTTTCCTGGTCGTACCCCAGTACCAGTTCCCAGGCATCATCAGGATATTGTTCTGCTAAAGGCAAAGCCACATCATCTAACATCCACCTTCCGTGGCGTTCATCTTCTCTAATGTGCAGTTCCCAATAACCCATTGCTTTCTCTGACAATCCCAGCCGTTGTGCTGCTGCGAGATAATTTCTGTAAGCCCCAGGCCCAGCTACCTCAAAATAGGTCAGCCCGCCGTTGTAACGCAAGAAGTAGCGTTTGCGCTCAGTCAGCAAAAAGTTATGATTAGCACAAGCTAGAACTTCCCACGGTACTAAATCAAAGTACCCTTCTGGTTTGGTATTCATGCCAAACTCAGCCAGCATTTGGGCAAAAAATGTAGAGTGCTTGCGAGATAAGCGACCATTGCCATATTCTTCCAGTAGCACCCGCACCAGCGTACACTGTACTTCATTAGCAGCACCGCCCAAAATCCGGGAAAGACGACTACCTTCCACCAAACCATCAAAGGAAGCGATCGCTAGTAAGTGACGGTAGCCAGCTTCAGTCATCTCCTCGCGGATGTAGTAACTATCCTCTGACAGTGGTGGCTCTAAATCAGCAAATGTGCGCTCAGTTAAAGCTTGTTTGATATTCCACTTTTGCAGTGATGCTACGTCGATTTGCCTTAGTTCCCAATCTTGCCACGCAGTTTCAATTTGGTTCCGACATGAGCATAAGTAAAGCGATCGCTCATTGGTGTAATGCCGCAAATCATCATACCAAAATAGCTGGAGCCGATTAATTCGATAAAGTATCCGCTGGAGAAAACGGTGAGCCTGCCTGTCACCACAGCCGTTTTCATAAGCAGTGCGGATTGCTGTTGAGACTATCCGCCCACACTCATTAACTTTAGCTGCTTCTACATCCAGGGTATTGTCCAAATCCTCCGTAGCCAGGAGTTCTATAAATAGCTGTTCAGCGCGGTCATAGTTCGTAATTGTTGTGTCTTCTGTTTGCGTACTCTTTTCTACAGCTTCGGCGTTAGATAACATAAATTAAGAGCTTTGTATGGAATATTAGAGACTTTGCTAAAGTGTCAAACTAGTTGCACCTCTAATACCTAAAATTCCACACTTGTAGCTTTGTGTACCTCTTTCGCTGGTTATAAAGAAAGATTTTGTTTGGAAGAGGAGGGGTGAAATAAGCAAATTCACCTTTCACGCCCTTTTTTTCGAGGGTGGGTAAAAATGCCCAAGTGGTGATGGAAGATGCAGATTTAGAATTAGCACTTGATGGGGCTGTTTGGGGAGCTTTTGGAACAACGAGACGACGGTGTACAGCTACAAGTCGTCTGATTTTACACCGGGATATTAAAGAGAAATTTACTCAGATGTTATGGGAACGTACCAGAAAATTACAAAGAAGGCAGGAGGCAGAGGGCTGTCTTGCAGGAGGGAAGAAGTATGAATTAAAACTTTAGTTCTGGGTCTCAAGCCCAGTTTAAAAGAGGAATTGTATCGAGACGCATAGCGCGTTAGCGAAGCGGCACGAAGTGCGATACAAAGCGTCCTTGCTTCAATTCCACGTTTTAAAACGTGGGTTCCTCCTGCCTCCTATCTCCTGCCTCTTGAACTGTTAATTAAGCTCCTGCTAACTTCTGACTCCTGACTCCTGACTCCTGAATTCCGACTTCACTATTTCTTTTGTTGGGAAATAGAGAGAGTATAATTATGCTCTCCAGGGGATAAATTGCCTATATACAGCAAGTAATTGCCAAGTTGCCAGAAACCAGCAAGTTCTGGTCTATTTGCAGAGTAATTATCTGCCAAAACACAAAAGCGCCCCCCAGGTCCATCAATTAGCAGTGTAGGTTTTCCCGGTCCCTCAACTGTTAAGCGCAAATAAGGCAGTGATTCTTGCACCTGAATAACTTGACTAGGTTGAATCGTAATATTACCGCAATTACTCTGAACTGTTCCCCCAGAAGTGCCATTGACAACCAGTGGATCTGTCTGGAGTTGCTTATTAATTTGGATGAATGGAGTCTGTGCTAAATTAGCTTGGTTAAATAGCAAACTTATTGCCAAAGTTGCGGGAACAAGAGTCAGTAGATTTAATGTGTTCATTTTTATTAATGCTCCCGGCCGTTTATAGATAAATATAGTGATATATATTCTGGATTATTAGACCAAGACAACGGGTTTTTGTTCCCAAGTTGGAAGTATAAATTTTTATTTAATTTTTATTTTGAACCTTGGTAAATTTGTAACTCAGGATTAAAATATCCTGAAGTGACAAGGGAGAGGCAGAAAAGTCTTGCTAACACTTAAGATCTAATCTCCTTGCTCCGGCAAGATACATTATTTTCCCTACCTACACAGGTTTTGTACAGATAGACATTAGCTAAAATCACTAACACAACCGCCAAATAAATGGATATAGTTGGTCGGTTGGAAAACCAGTGTCATAGCTGAGGTAAAAAATCATGAATTCTCAACCTGAGGATGAGTTGCAGCGCCGCCTCCAAAAGCTAGAGGCAAAAATGAATTCATTTTCTCCAAACCCACCCCAACCAGAGACGCAAAAGCAGACAAATCAAACTGGATTTGCCAAATTAAACTGGCATCTAGAGCGTTTTCAAATTTGGTTTCAAAGTTTATCAGGGATGAAAAAGCTTGCTGTTACTGGTGTAGGAATACTCGTGGGCATATTGGTACTGCAAACAGTCTTTAAACTGGTAGCATCTGTGATCAGTCTGGCACTGTTGGCATTGTTAGTGTATCTTGGATACAAATTTTTGCTGCCTAACAGCTTTCAACGTAAGCAATAGCCTATTTATTTTAACCGCGCCGAGATTGGCGTAAACATAAAGTCAAAGGGAAATTATGCAATGACGACCCCAACTGTGAGGAGAAATATTGATCAATCTAGCCAATCCCAAAAACCGGAAAAAGCTAATTTTCCTCTCCCCAGCAGGCGTTTAGCCGCTTGGGCAGTGGAAATCACATTAGTAGTAGCCAGTGGGTTAATTCCCTTTGGCATCGGCGTTTATGCCAATTCTCGCAGCGATATTCAGCGAGTACCCCTGAACCCAGTGCTGGTACTCACAGAAAGAGCGATCGCCCGGCCTTTAGCTTTACCCGTTAGTTATGGGATTCGTAATGTTGCCAGTCCTACTAATTTTTTATGGACTATCGCCTTATTAACACCTATTGCCCTCTCAGGGTGGCAGTTGTATTTACTGGGTAAAACCGGCAGTACCATTCCTAAGCGTTGGTTTGGTGTGCGGGTAGTTAACGAGGAAGGTAAAGCCCCTGGTTTAAGGACTGTTATAGTTCGTGAAGGGCTAGGACGCTGGACTGCTCCAGTTTCCATTGCCTATATACTGTGGCGCTACAGCTTTGCGTTTCCCAATTTAGGTTTATTTACATTTTTAGCTCTATTGATGGTGCTGGGCGAAGGCATGGGTTGGACTTCCCAAAAGCGTCGTCGCGCCTTCCATGATCAGTTGGCAGGTACATACACCATAGATGCCAAAGACATCAACAAACCGATCAAAACGCGTGTAGAAAATGCCAGCGAGCAGCCACAGCTAGAAAATGACAATCAGGTTACATCTAGCAAGCAGCCCACCCCCAAGCTGAACATAGTCCGCAGCCCCAATTTCACTTTGTTTGTGGTCGGGGTAACAAGCATGATTGCTGTATTGTCAACTTTAGTTGGCACACAAATTTACATCCAAAACCAAGAAAGCCAGCGGAAAACCCAGCTGATCAACAGCCAAAAGTTTCTCGAACTCGTAAAACAAATTACTCCTAACTCTGGTGTCAGCGATGAAGAACGCCAAAGGGCAATTCTCGCCTTGGGTGGTATCAATGATACACAATCCATCAAATATCTCGTGGATCTACTCGTCAAGGAAACAGATCCCAACATCCTAGATACTATTCAACAGGCATTGTCAAATATCGGACCCCAAGCTCTACCAGAATTAAAACGCATGAATCAGTTTCTCGCAGGGGAACTGGAATCAGGTGGCAACTTCCGAAATATCAGACAACAACAGTTAAATCTTAACCAACAGGCAATAAACAAAATTTTGACTGTCTATAGCGGCAAAATTAATAACATCGATTTAAGTAGCGTCCAGTTGGGTCCAAAAAGCTCTGAGGAAAGTTCTGTATTTAACTTGGTACTAGAAAATGCTGATTTATCTGGAGTTATGTTTAAATCTGCCAATCTTAACCAAGCTAGTTTGAAAGCTAGTCGCCTCCGCAGTGTTGGTGAAGATGGACGTTGGGATACCTATGATGATGTTATCGCTGATTTGAGTAAAGCTCAGTTGAAGCAAGCCAACCTCACTGAGACTAATCTCAGTCGTGTGTTGATGAACCGCAGCGACTTAAGCCGCGCCACACTTAATAAAGCTAACTTGTCTAATGCCCGGTTAGTGGGTGCTAACCTCAGCAGTACCCAACTCATAGGTAGCGATTTGCAAAAAGCAATTTTGGAAGATGCTACTTTAACAGGGGCAGATATCAGCGATGCCAAATTAATGGAAGCTGACTTGTATGCTGCTCAATTAGGTCGTGTCTCTGCTATAGGTACACAATTATCTCATGCCAATTTAACTAACACTAATTGGCAAGGAGCAGATTTATCTGAAGCTTATTTGGATCATGCTAATCTCACCAATGCTAATTTCAGTGCGGCTCGTCTTGCTGGTGCTGTTTTACGCTCTGCCAACATGAAAAATGCCAACCTGCGGAATACTGATATTAGTCGTGCAGATTTACGGGGGGCAAACTTGGAAGGTGCAGATTTTCAAGGTACTATACTCTTTCCTGGTAAACAAGATCCTGGAGATCAATTTGTACAAACTTCCGATCTTGGCTCACAAGCGGCTATAGTCCAAGGTGTTGATTTTACTGGCGCTAAAAATTTAGATCCCCAGCAATTAGCTTTCATTTGTACCAAGGGTGGTATTCATTCCCGTTGTCCTTAAGCTGAGGAAAGGGAATAGGGAGCAGGGGAGCAGAGGAGCAGGGGAGCAGGGGAGCAGGGGAGCAGGGGAGCAGGGGAGCAGGGGAGCAGGGGAGCAGGGGAGCAGGGGAGCAGGG
>NZ_JACJQU010000041.1 GCF_014696825.1 Anabaena sphaerica FACHB-251
GTTTGGTGAGGTTGGTAGGAGTTTCTTGAGAATTGTGCAACCATTACGCAACCTCCATCATTTTTTGTAAGTTGGAGATTGCAGCCTCTCCAGTTATTTGTGCTTGTTCAAGAATATTTAAGCGGTTTAGTAAATTTTTTGTATGATATAAAAATACTGGTGCGTAGGCGACTAAAGCGACTTCGTTAAAAAAATCTGATGGGATACTATTCCCATTTGGACATGGGAAATGATAAATTGTATTTAGCATAAATTTAGTGCCTCCCTGGCACTTGTTGAGTTAATAATTTAGTGCCTCCTTAGCAAGCACTTATATGAACGGTTTAGGTCTTATTGGAGACCTGAATTTTTTACGAAAACAACCAACAATCTAAATAAAACGCAGAACGGCGAAATTACTGCGTGAAAACAAAAGCCCTGGTCGGATTACCTGACTGGGGCTTCTTGATCATGCTCTGAAAAATTCAGATTGCCAGACATTAAATTCCTCCGGCCAAAATTGTGAATCTTGGCATAGGATGTTAGCTGTGTGTGTAAGCGGGAATTTAATGTTACGAACACGTTAATAAATTTTCCTCCTTGGGCTTGTTTATAGGATTAATAGCGATATATAAACACAGATCATAGTTTGAGCAATGCAATCATGGCAAGACCTGGATATAGTTATTTTCGGTAAAACTACTGAACATAACCTATTTCCCAGAGAAATTGATTAGGACTGCACAGATCCATCAGCTGGTGCTTTTTGGTTTTTGGGAGTCTGAGAGTGCGATGGCTGCGTTGAGCGTAGCTATCTATCACAACGTTAGGAATGATTAGTGCGATGCTTGCTTTGAGCGAAGCGATTGCGCGGAGCGCACTGCCGTAGGCAATCGCCTTGGATCGACTAAACAAGTTCGACCAGGTAATAACGTTATAACTTAATCAATATATACCCAAAACTGGGGAAAAGTCACTATAGTTAGAAAAATTAATGCAACGAAACTGCATTATATAGCTCCTAATTTATCAGCCTTTGCCCAAGTTTTACTTAATTATTGGTATTACCCATATTGCATATTTACTAGAGTTGATACTATTTCCACCTTAGTCATGCAGAATTGGTAATACATTTACACGAATTAGTAATACATTTACAGGTGTGTGTATTACCTCCACTCAAATTATGCAGAGTACAGTTAGTGCATACTGCATAAAAATTAATCTTTCTTATTCGCTTCAACCCATTCACCAACTATTATTTCCAAAGCAGTAGAGATATCCAACCCTTTGTCTATAAGGATTTTCTTAAAGTCTGTAAATAATTCCTTGGGTATGTGACCAGATAATTTTTTGTAATTGGGGTCGTCTTTTTTAGCCATCAGAATAGGTGTTCGAGCTATTTTCACACCGTATTTTAGCCTAATGGTTGAAACGAGAAAAAAGAAATAAGTTATAACGTTGCAACTTCTCCTCGTTTCCACTATATTGGAAATGTGGAAGTAAAAAACTACAGCGTATGGAGCAAGAAAGGATAGTCTACGAGACTTTAATGGGTTATCGAGTCAACGATGTCCACTGGTGGAGAACCAAAAAAGCTATGCAAGCTTGCGGTTTCCAGATGGATAAAAACGGTTTTGAATTGTTCATAAATCTGCGGAAAACTTCACCCAAATATTATTCTCAATTCCACAAAATCAAGGCAACTCTTGATAAGAAAGCTGTTGACATTGGTGAGGGAATGAAAGGTAAAGATTTTGTGAATTTTTTAGAAAAAGAGGGAATCAAACCACACCAATCAACACTTTCCAGATGGTTTAGTAAAGCTGGCGGTTATAAAGCCAGAGCTTTTTATAGCAGTACAGTTTTAATTCCAATTGCTGCTATGGCACTGATTTATAAATCTAAAAATGAAGCTCAACTAGCAAAAGTTAGCTAGTAAATTCATGAGCAAAACAAGCTCATTTGAGGTAATCAATTATGTTGAATAAAGTAGCAACTCGCATCCAATCCCGTCTATCCAGAAAAGGGCTAAAAGTTGTATTGGGAGAAATTAAAGAACAGTGCATCAAGACTTTTCTGGACATTGACAACCCAACAAAAGTAGAAATCAATGCCGTGACTGATTATTTTATGAACAATGCCACCAAGCTAACAGTAATTACAGAAAAAATAGAAGCAGTTACCATTAATGAAGCTGCAACCGAACAGGAGACTTTAACTAACAACAATTCTGACGAAATAGAACCAGAAACCACAACCAATCCATCCACTATTGAAGAATTGTCAGAATTTTATACCCATCCTGCCTTATTTACTCCAAAAACAGAAAATGAGGAAATACCCCAATCTTCAGAACTAGCAACCACCACCAAAAATGAATTAGTTAGTAGCACCGCTCAGAATATGGGCATTGCTTTAGACACTTCTGAGATATCTTTAATTGCTGAAAATATCAATGATTCAACCGACACACTAGAACAAGACATAGACGCTATCAAAGCAGCAATCATGGCATTTGTAGAACACAAAGCTATGATTAGTCAACAGAAAATCAACAACCTTATCACCGAAGTCAGGGAAGTAGTAAATGAGAAAAATACAGAAAATTCCCAACTGCTAACCGATGGATTGAAAAGCATAAACAACGATATTCAGGAGGCAAACAAGCAATTTAAAAGCAACGTCAAAAAAGCACTTGCAGCCTTTACTATCCCAACAAGTAAAGCAGGATAATACTTTAAAAATCAGGTTTAATCCTGTGCTTATTTTACTAACAATCACCCTGTTATCCGGTCTAATTATCTTCGATAACCTACGCTTCAATAACCGGATAACAAAACCTGTACACCGATATTTTACCGACCCTAACCTATATCTAGAAATACCACCATGAAAGCCTTACCACCCGCTAAGAATATGAGAATTAAAAACCACGTCACAGTCAAAGGTGGAGCATTAAACAGCCAACTATCAGCAAAATTTGGAATTACCCTGACCGACTTTAAAAACGCAGTTATGGGAGATTTAGCCGCAATTCAAAAAATAGGTGAGTTGCACAGGCAGGCTGAATTTATGAATAAATACGCTCCTAAACTGAGAGAACAATATTTGGAAATCATAGAAGGCACAGAAACCTATAATTTAGCCCTTGCAGATATTCTTCAAGCTGCTGGTAAAAGCACATTGGCAATAGACAAAGCAGCTAACGCTACTGCAATAGCAGATAGAAAATTCGTACACGGTAAAATCGAACTATCAGCACAATATCTAATTGACAAGAAACTAGAAAATGACCGTCACAAGTACCAACTAAACTATCAAGAAGTCAAAGGATATATGGATGCTTTTCTAGTTGGTGTTGACCGTGACGTAGCAGTATTAGAGCAGAATAACAGACCCGAATGGAAACAAATAGAAGCAGATAAAAAATATCAAGAGAAAGTAATTGATGAGTACCTAGATAATGGCAACGATGCCAGAGTAGATTTGATTCCTCAAAAGAATTATAGAGGCATAAAAGGTAAAATTCAGCAGGTATTAGGAGCATTAGGTTTCTAATTTTAATCCCCCAATCACGGGTAATGGTTGGGGGAATATCAGGTTAATTTTACATTCTTAATATTATGTTAGCACCTCACACACCACCGGAGCTAGATTCAATTCTAGACAGTGAAGAATCTACACAAATTAATCAAGAAACAGTCAGATATTTAAGTCATATTGAAACTAAACTTTATGCTGATATTCAAGCTAGAAAGCGTATTGATAGCGGTTTATTGTTTATAGCTTGTCAATTTAGCAGTTGTTCCCTATCTTGGTTGTTATTTGAACTGCAAGTAACACTCAGCATTATTCAAGTAGCATCAGCAGTTGTTTCATTGCTACCAGGATTAATAGATGTAGGCGATAGTTTTAGCTTTTCTATTAGTAGTGAATCCTGGGAATTTACACTGGGACAGAAACCACTAATAGGAATCATTAAATTATTAATTGGTGGTGCAGTCTCGCTACAAGGCACATCTAAGATTACCACCGAAATTATTAATAGTCAAGCCCAAATTGCCCAAACATATAACGAGATTAGAAGCAGCGAAGGACTAAGTTTTCAGCTACCAAATATGGGATTTAGCTTGCTGATTGCATTATTAGCAATTGCATTGATAGGGATATTGAAAAAGTTTTCTCATACCGATAACACAGGAGTTAATCAAAACGAAGATTAGCAATATCTGAATAATTTAACAAGTTTCATCTATTTACAATACAAGAGTTCATGAAAATGAAGATTAAAGGTAACTGGGGATGTCTACAGTGGTGGGTAAGTGGTTTAGCAACAGCCATTGCAATTAATTATTTAGCGAGGGGATTTGTTGACATTGTTCTTAACATCAACTCACTCCTTGAATGGTTGCAAAAGTCCGGTTTAGGTGAGTTTTTATATAGACTGTTAGGAGGTCGTTAAGCATGAGCAAGCAAGGTATTACCAAAGAGCATTTTAGATTTGTCCTCAAAGGAAACAAGGTAATTTTAATCTTTACTGATGATGGGGTATCCGGTGGCAGTTTTTGGGACACAAAATATTGGGATTGGGGTATAGATTATGCAAGAAATAACAGAATTTAACTCTAAATTAACTAAACAGCGTCGTAACTCTACAATCCTAGTAGGAGTTTTATTAACCTGTGGTTTCAGTGCATCCATACCCATGTTTAATGATTCCATCAAACACACAGAAACATTGTACTGTAATGTAAAAAGCAGTTGTAGAGGTGCTGATATTAAACGTGGTGTTAGTTATTTAGTAGATAAAGAACGACGTAATCAGTTATTTGACAACAATATAACAGTCTTAAAAATCCTCCCACCTGAAAACGACAAAGCAGTAGTGTGGGGTGTAGCTAGTTCCCTATTCCTATTAACTGCTTATGGAGTAAGTAAAGCACTTACTGACCATCAAGAAAAAGCAGTTCATTCTCAATTCAAAATGTTAAAAATACGTGCATTAGAAAATGATTTAATTGAACAAACTCACATAGATTTATTTGGATTTACCAAAAGCAACCAAGCAGAAATCACCAAACAGGTCATAGCCCGTCAAACATCAGAAACCATCCAAGCTATGAAAAGTGATGGGGAATTACAACTTGACCACCTAAACGGCACTTTGCAAGGGGAATTATCCCTAAAACAACACCAACTACAACTATCAGAACTTGATAAAGAAACAGCTAAAAACCAATTAGAAACAGCAGAAATAAAACGCAAGCTAGATAAACTATCTGGCAACACTAAAACAGAAGATACTACCAAAAGTACACCCGATAATGAACAACTAAAACAATCATTAATCAATGCACTCAAATCTCATGAAAACAGTTGGTTATGGTATCTAGTAGAATCATTCACCCCCATTATCATTCATGGTAAAGCTGGTAGTTATAAAAGTTATACAGCAGCAGCCATCGCACTCCTGAAACATTACCTGATAGATGCCAAAATAGAATCAATAGCAGATATTGACTACGACCAGAATAAAAATGATGCTTGGAAATTTCTAGTACCATTAGAACCGAATATTTATGGACAAGGAATTGATTGGGAATCTTACAACGATGGCTATATAGCAGCTATTGAACGTTCAAAACATAGAACCTTAAAAGATAACCCTATTGTATCTATTTGGGATGAACTAACCAATGCCAAAGGTAAATTTGATAACGCTCCTAATATAGGTATCCCCTCAATATTTCGGGGTTAAGAGTTATTGGGACATCAATGAATAACCAAAGGAATGAAGAGAAGACTGCTCACGAATAATAGTTGCCAAAGAGGGAATATTCCCAAGTTGAGAAATACGGTCACGCACATACTCAAAAAAGCTGATTCCCAACTTACGAGTAGTGGCAACAAGAGACATAAAAGTATCCCAAGCCTGAGTCCCCTCAAGAGTTTGAGTGGCATAACTAATATTACGTCGCTGCACCATTGTCCTAGCAGCTAACTCCGCTGGATTATTATGTAAAGGCAAGTCAGGATGCTCTAATACTAAAAGCAACTCCGAGATTTTCAGAAGAGTTAATCGTTTTCGCTCATCCAACTGTTGATAACCGCTTTGAGTATCGAAAAGTTTCCAAAACTCAGACCGGAGTTTTTCTGCGGTTTTTTGACTGGGTGCATCTTTGTAAGCCAGCAAGTCTCGGTAGTAATCCCAGAAATCATCCAGGAATTTATCAAGAGCTTTTTGGTGACAAGCAACATAAGGAGTCAACTTTTTATAATGTCGTCCTTCATGCACCCAACATAAAGTGATATTATCAGTCAGTAATTTGAATTGAGGAGCATCATCACAAACGAGGGTTTGCACCACTGGCCAATCAGTTTGTTGATGATAGAAAGCAATCGCTGCTGCTTCTATAATCCGAGTCCGGTGTTGAGAACCTAGTTTGGGTAGATATGTATCAAGTAGGGAATTAAACTCTGCTTCACTCAACACAGTTTCTTGAGGTAATAGTTTCAGAGCATTTTTCCATTTAGTTGGGATTTGGAAAGTCTCCAGTAAGTTGTCTGTAAGTTGATTGAGAATCAACTCCAGTTCTGTGGCATTTTGCAATACTTTTACTACACTCAATCTGTCTTTTTTGGCAGTGGTCAAGTAGATTGTATATAAAGGGTTGCAGACTACATTAGTGGTATAGTTCACCCCACCCACCCGCGCACCAGTTTGGTCGAAGTGTTGCCAATGACTGCTTTCTAGTCCCGACACATACACTTCTGTTTTCTCGCTTTCAAAATCAACTTGGTTTTTAATTAGTAGGTTCGATAAATATCCGGCTGATATGGATATCCCAATGTCTTCTAAAAACTCTAATAATTTACCTTGGGTCATGTTGCCCCCATAGTATAGGCTCATCACTAAGGCTTTTATTCCTGGTCCGAATTCTCCTTCATAACCACAAGGCAGTTCGGCTAAATAGGTTTTTCCTGATGACGGTGAATAGTATTTCTCTTTCCGAAATAGTACGTTGTCTGTTTCCAGGATGATGTCTTGGATGATTACTTCTTGATACCCTTTAAACGGGAGCATCTGCTGGCAGTTTATCTTGGGGGTATTTTACTATTTCTTCTCTATCTATTTTTATAGTCCCGTTCTTACTGCCTTTATTGTGCTTTTTTGGAGTTTTTCGCTCTTTCTCTGATGACTGATTGTTGGTAAACCCTTTCTTGTTGGCTTTGATGTCTGGCTTACCTTGTTCTCCTTTGAGACGGTTGTTTTCATCTTTTAACTGTTGATTTTCTGCTCGTAATTCTTTGACTTCGGCTTGTAATTGCTCTATTAAGTTCAGTAATATTTCTACTGTCCGACGCATTGATTCGTCTGCAATCCCTTTTGGCTCGATGCTTTGCAGTATCTCTTCTCCTGATTTCTTACTCAAATCTAGTTTTTGCGTCATGTGTCATATTCTATTATATTGCGTGTCCCTTGCTTATCTTATTTTTCTCTCCTACCCCTACTTATTGAGCGGATACTAATATAGTACCATTCGTAATTGCCACACCCAGAAAGCGGAACGAGCATTGTATTTTAATCAGCCATAACTTAACTCAAGATTGCTTAGGTGGATGTAGTGGTATTTCTGACTCAATCAAGTCTCAAACATACAGATTAAAATTAAAAACCACACCACAATCTAAACCACTTTTTAAAGGCATCTTAGAAGGGTTAGTAGATGCTGATGGCAATGAATTAGAGCAACACCCAGTTACATTACCTGATTGGTTGCGACCTGAAAAAATACATGATCACTTTAACGGTAAACCCATTGATTTTGAATAATGATAAAATCCCCAATAAAAACGGGATTAAGCACAAGGATATTACCATGATATTTCCAATCAGCATCAATTACAAATTGTATATCGAAGAAATCATTTTTGAGGAATTAGAAAATGAAAAAATCAATGAATTGAAACAAATCCTCAAAACGGAACACATTGATACTTTTAGCGATTATCTAGCTGAATATTGGGAGGAATATGAAGACGAAGATGAATATCTAGACAAGTTTGGTTCGGAAGACATTAGATACAATATGCACTATTTAGATATGGTTTCAGAAAATCCAAATTATGAGGAAATTGTGGGCTTTTTAGCCAAAAACAGAGATGGTATTATAACCTTATTTTGACCATGAAATAATCGAGGAATATATCCAGCTTGAAATAAATTTTAATAACTAAATATTGCGCTACCAAAGTTTAAATCTAGCGTGATGCTGTCCATCGTAGGACTTGGTAGCACTGGCATTAATGCCAATTTTCACCACTACCAAATAAACATTATGAAGGATATCGACTACCCCGATAAGCCCCGGAGTTTACCATGCTGGTTTTCTCCCAAGGATAGCTATGTTGCATCTGCTTTGTTGTCAGATGGATTTGAATTTAGTGGATTACTAGAAGATGTGGAAACACCTGATTATTTAGAGGTAATAACGGGTAATTGGTCATTAGGTTCTATCTGTTCAGTTAATGAATTAGTTGCAATTTGTGACGGTGCTGTATTCAG
>NZ_JACJQU010000042.1 GCF_014696825.1 Anabaena sphaerica FACHB-251
CTGAATACAGCACCGTCACAAATTGCAACTAATTCATTAACTGAACAGATAGAACCTAATGACCAATTACCCGTTATTACCTCTAAATAATCAGGTGTTTCTACATCTTCTAGTAATCCAATAAATTCAAACCCATCTGATAGCAAAGCAGATGCAACATAGCTATCCTTGGGAGAAAACCAGCATGGTAAACTCCGGGGCTTATCGGTGTATTCGATATCCTTCATAATGTTTATTTGGTAGTAGTGAAAATTGGCATTATTGCCAGTGCTACCAGTGACATTCGATGTCAAGCATCACGCTATTTTTAATTTGGTAGCTGTTTCTTTTGTTAGACAATGTTAGGAATCAAAATCAATTGGTTTACCGTTAAAATGTTGGTAGATTTTCTCAGGTCGCAACCAATCAGGTAATGTAACTGGGTGTTGCTCTAATTCATTACCATCAGCATCTACTAAACCTTCTAAGATGCCTTTAAAAAGCGGTTTAGCTTGTGGTGTGGTTTTTAAATTTAATCTGTATGTTTGGGTTTTTATTGGTTCTGAAATACCACTACATCCACCTAAGCAATCTTGAGTTAAATTATGGCTGATTAAAATACAATGTTCGTTCCGTTTTCTGGGTGTAGCAATTACAAAAGGCACTATATTAGGAGCGTTATCAAATTTACCTTTGGCGTTAGTTAATTCATCCCAAATAGATACAATAGGGTTATCTTTTAAGGTTCTATGTTTTGAGCGTTCAATAGCTGCTATGTAACCATCATTGTAAGATTCCCAATCAATTCCTTGTCCATAAATATTGGGTTCTAATGGTACTAGAAATTTCCAAGCATCGTTTTTATTTTGGTCGTAGTCAATATCTGCGATTGATTCGATTTTGGCATCTATTAGGTAATGTTTCAGGAGTGCGATGGCTGCTGCTGTATAGCTTTTATAACTGCCAGCTTTACCATGAATGATAATGGGGGTGAATGATTCTACTAAGTACCATAGCCAACTGTTTTCATGAGATTTGAGTGCATTGATTAATGATTGTTTTAGTTGTTCATTGGGTGTAGTTTTGGTAGTATCTTCTGTTTTTGAAGTGCCAGATAGTTTGTCTAACTTCCGTTTTATTTCTGCTGTTTCTAATTGGTTCTTAGCTGTTTCTTTATCTAGTTCTGATAGTTGTAGTTGGTGTTGTTTAAGGGATAATTCCCCTTGTAAAGTGCCGTTTAGGTGGTCAAGTTGTAATTCCCCATCACTTTTCATAGCTTGGATGGTTTCTGATGTTTGACGGGCTATCACCTGTTTGGTGATTTCTGCTTGGTTACTTTTGGTAAATCCAAATAAATCTATGTGAGTTTGTTCAATTAAATCATTCTCTAATGCACGTATTTTTAACATTTTGAATTGAGAATGAACTGCTTTTTCTTGATGGTCAGTAAGTGCTTTACTTATTCCATAAGCACTTAATAGAAATAAGGAACTAGCTACACCCCAAAGTACAGCTTTTTCGTCTTCTGGTGGAAGGATTTTTAAAACCTTGATGGAATTGTCAAACAACTGATTACGTCGTTCTTTATCTACTAAATAACTAACACCACGTTTTATATCAGCACCTCTACAACTGCTTTTTACATTACAGTACAATGTTTCTGTGTGTTTGATGCTATCTGAAAACATCGGTATGGATGCACTGAAACCACAGGTTAATAAAATTCCTACCAGGATTGTAGAGTTACGACGCTGTTTTGTTAATTTAGAGTTAAATTCTGTTATTTCTTGCATCTTTATCTACCTCCCAAAAACTGCCACCAGATACCCCATCATCAGTAAAGATTAAAATTACCTTGTTTCCTTTGAGTACAAATCTAAAATGCTCTTTGGGAATAGCATTTAATTCTTCTTGTGTCATTAAGGACCTCCCAACAATCTATATACAAACTCACCTACACCGGACTTTTGTAACCATTCAAGCAGTGAGTTGATGTTAAGAACAATGTCAACAAAACCCCTCGCTAAATAATTAATTGCAATGGCTGTTGCTAAACCACTAACCCACCACTGGAGACATCCCCAGTTACCTTTAATCTTCATTTTGATTAACTCCTGTATTATCGGTATTAGAAAATTTTTTAAATATCCCTATTAGTGCAACTGCTGATAACCCAATCAGCAAGGATAAACCCATATTTGGTAATTGAAAGCTTAATCCTTCACTACTTCTAATCTCGTTGTATGTTTGGGCTATTTGGGATTGAGTATTGATAATTTCAGTGGTGATTTTACTCGTACCTTGTAGCGATACTGCACCACCAATTAATAATTTGATGATTCCTATTAGTGGTTTTTGACCTAATGTAAATTCCCAGCTTTCACTACTGATAGAAAAACTAAAGCTGTCACCTACATCAATTAATCCTGGTAGCAGTGAAACAACTGCTGATGCTACTTGGATAATAGATAAAGTAACTTGCAGTTCAAATAATAACCAAGATAGGGAACAACTGCTAAACTGACAAGCTATAAACAATAAACCGCTATCAATACGCTTTCTAGCTTGAATATCAGCATAAAGTTTAGTTTCAATATGACTTAAATATCTGACTGTTTCTTGATTAATTTGTGTAGATTCTTCACTATCTATAACTGAATCTAGCTCCGGTGGTGTGTGAGGTGCTAACATAATATTAAGAATGTAAAATTAACCTGATGCTATTCCCCCAACCATTACCCGTGATTGGGGGATTACAATTAAAAACCTAATGCTCCTAATATTTGCTGAATTTTACCTTTAATGCCTCTATAATTCTTTTGAGGAATTAAATCTACTCTGGCATCGTTGCCATTATCTAGGTACTCATCAATTACTTTCTCTTGATATTTTTTATCTGCCTCAATTTGTTTCCATTCAGGTCTGTTATTCTGCTCTAATACTGCTACGTCACGGTCAACTCCAACTAGAAAAGCATCCATATATCCTTTGACTTCTTGATAATTTAGTTGGTATTTGTGACGGTCGTTCTCTAGTTTCTTGTCAATTAGATATTGTGCTGATAGTTCGATTTTACCGTGTACGAATTTTCTATCAGCTATTGCAGTAGCGTTAGCTGCTTTGTCTATTGCCAATGTGCTTTTACCAGCAGCTTGCAGAATATCTGCAAGGGCTAAATTATAGGTTTCTGTGCCTTCTATGATTTCCAAATATTGTTCTCTCAGTTTAGGAGCGTATTTATTCATAAATTCAGCCTGTCTGTGCAACTCACCTATTTTTTGAATTGCGGCTAAATCTCCCATAACTGCGTTTTTAAAGTCGGTCAGGGTAATTCCAAATTTTGCTGATAGTTGGCTGTTTAATGCTCCGCCTTTAGCTGTGACATGGTTTTTGATTCTCATATTCTTAGCGGGTGGTAATGCTTTCATTGTGGTATTTCTAGATATAGGTTAGGGTCGGTAAAATATCGGTGTACAGGTTTAGTTATCCGGTTATTGAAGCGTAGGTTCTCGAAGATAACTAAACCTGATAAAAGGATGATTCCTAATAATAATACTGTAGGATTTATCCTCAATTTAATATTAGGAGGCTTCTGGGAGTTGGAAACATTTGAGCCTTGACTTAACTTTGCTTTTAAAGTCTTTTGATTGTTGCTGTAACTGTTGGTTTATGTTGCGTAATCCATCAGTTAATTGTTGAGAATTTTGATTAAAGCCATCAGTTGCTACCTCTACAATCTCGTTTAAGGTATCGTCAATTTTCTTGGAATTATTAGCAATTCGATGTTTGATAAATGCGATAATTGCCCCTTTGATTTCCTCTAAGGTTTCCTGTAAATCATCACTACTACAGTTAACATTGGTTGCTATTAATTCAATTTCAGCTTCATTGAGAACAACTCCTAAACCTTGAGCAGTGCTAGTAACTAACTCACTCTTGGTAGTGTTTGCTAACGGTGCAGGTTGATACCATCCAGTGCGGTCTACTTGGTGTTGTGATTGGGGTAAGTTTTCAGTATCTTGATCTGCTGTAACAGGGTGGGAATTGTTACCTGTTGTTAGGGTGTTTACTTCGTTTGCACTGTCTACAGTTCCTAATGTTTCCGGTTCTCCCGTGAGGGTTGGTGAAATGTTTCCATTTTCATCATCTACACAGATGGATGTTTCTGGTGTGGTTTCTGGTTCTAATTCGTCAGAGTTATTGTTAGTTAAAGTCTCCAGTTCGGTTGCAGCTTCATTAGTGGTAACTGCTTCTATGTCTTCTGTAATTACTGTTAGTTTTGTGGCATTGTTCATAAAATAATCAGTCACGGCATTAATTTCTACTTTTGTTGGGTTTTCAATGTTCTGAAATGTCTTGATGCACTGGTCTTTAATTTCTCCCAATACAACTTTTAGCCCTTTTCTGGATAGACGGGACTGGATGCGAGTTGCTACTTTATTCAACAT
This sequence comes from Anabaena sphaerica FACHB-251, assembly GCF_014696825.1. Taxonomy (NCBI): domain Bacteria; kingdom Bacillati; phylum Cyanobacteriota; class Cyanophyceae; order Nostocales; family Nostocaceae; genus Anabaena; species Anabaena sphaerica. The sequence goes on from NZ_JACJQU010000042.1 coordinate 4,428, forward strand.
GGTTGATTACCTCAAATGAGCTTGTTTTGCTCATGAATTTACTAGCTAACTTTTGCTAGTTGAGCTTCATTTTTAGATTTATAAATCAGTGCCATAGCAGCAATTGGAATTAAAACTGTACTGCTATAAAAAGCTCTGGCTTTATAACCGCCAGCTTTACTAAACCATCTGGAAAGTGTTGATTGGTGTGGTTTGATTCCTTCTTTTTCTAAATAATTCACAAAATCTTTACCTTTCATTCCCTCACCAATGTCAACAGCTTTCTTATCAAGAGTTGCTTTGATTTTGTGGAATTGAGAATAATATTTGGGTGAAGTTTTTCGCAGATTTATGAACAATTCAAACCCGTTTTTGTCCATCTGAAATCCGCAAGCTTGCATAGCTTTTTTGGTTCTCCACCAGTGGACATCGTTTACGCGATAACCCATTAAAGTCTCGTAGACTATCCTTTCTTGCTCCATACGCTGTAGTTTTTAACTTCCACATTTCCAATATAGTGGAAACGTAGTTAAGTTGCAACGTTATAACTTATTTCTTTTTTCTAGTTTCAACCATTAGGCTAAAATACGGTGTGAAAATAGCTCGAACACCTATTCTGATGGCTAAAAAAGACGATCCCAATTACAAAAAATTATCTGGTCACATACCCAAGGAATTATTTACAGACTTTAAGAAAATCCTTATAGACAAAGGCTTGGATATCTCCACTGCTTTGGAAATAATAGTTGGTGAATGGGTTGAAGCGAATAAGAAAGATTAATTTTGATGCAGTATGCACTAACTGTACTCTGCATAATTTGAGTGGAGGTAATACACACACCTGTAAATGTATTACCAATTCCTGTAAATGTATTACCAATCCTGCATGACTAAGGTGGAAATAGTATCAACTATCGTAAATATGCAATATGGGTAATACCAATAATTAAGAAAAACTTGGGCAAAGGCTGATAAATTAGGAGCTATATAATGCAGTTTCGTTGCATTAATTTTTCTAACTATAGTGACTTTTCCCCAGTTTTGGGTATATATTGATTAAGTTATAACGTTATTACCTGGTCGAACTTGTTTAGTCGATCCAAGGCGATCGCCTTTGGCAGTGATACTGTTGGCGAAAGTGTTACAAACTGGTAAACAAAAGTGTTACAACTAAAAGCCGCAACCACAGATTGAAGGTTTGAGTTTCCGTAATACTTTAAAATACAAAAATGTATTACATTCGCCAACAGTATCCGGCAGTGCGCTCCGCGCAATCGCTTCGCTCAAAGCAAGCATCGCACTAATCATTCCTAACGTTGTGATAGCTACGCTCAACGCAGGCATCGCACTCTCAGACTCCCAGAAACCAAAAGCGCCAGCTGATGGATCTGTGCAGTCCCAATCAATTTCTTTAGGAAATCAGGTTATGTTCAGTAGTTTTACCGAAAATAACTATATCCAGGTCTTGCCATGATTGCATTGCTCAAACTATGATCTGTGTTTATATATCGCTATTAATCCTATAAACAAGCTCAAGGAGGAAAATTTATTAACGTGTTCGTAACATTAAATTCCCGCTTACACACACAGCTAACATCCTATGCCAAGATTCACAATTTTGGCCGGAGGAATTTAATGTCTGGCAATCTGAATTTTTCAGCCCATGATCAAGAAGCCCCAGTCAGGTAATCCGACCAGGGCTTTTGTTTTCACGCAGTAATGTGGAAGTTCTGCGTTTTATTTTGAGTCTTTGACTTATAAGGAAAAATTCAGGTCTTATTAAAAACCTAAACCCTTCATATAAGTGCCAGGGAGGCACTAAAATTTATGCTAAATACAATTTATCATTTCCCATGTCCAAATGGGAAGAGTACCCTATTATCTTTTTTTAACGAAGTCGCTTTAGTCGCCTACGCACCAGTATTTTTATATCATACAAAAACGTTATTAAAGCGGTTAAATATTCTTGAACAATTACAAATAACTGGAGAGGCTGCAATCTCCAACTTACAAAAAATGATGGAGGTTGCGTAATGGTTGCACAATTCTCAAGAAACTCCTACCAACCTCACCAAAC
>NZ_JACJQU010000043.1 GCF_014696825.1 Anabaena sphaerica FACHB-251
GACAAGCACCAAATCACTGAGGAGCCGTGTGAAGTTAACGTTTCATGCACGGTTTTGTAGCCGAGTCAGGAGGGTGACTTCCTGGCTTAGGCATCCATATAGCTAATAAGCAAAAAAGGGGGGTCGATAAATACTAATTGTGTTTATCAGACCCCCCTTTCAGAGTTTGCTCATTAGTTATAAAATTTTAAATAGCTAATCCGTTAATAGTTATGTGTGCAGACGAGTGAAAGTGCCACATAAATTAGATTTACTATTGTTTCATATATTTTAGCAGGTTATTTATTTTCGTCTAGGGATAAATAGCAGTAAATAAATAGTGTTTTTTAAAAAAACATGGTTAAGTTTTATGAAGTAGCGAATACATTGTGTATTTTGACTACGTTATGGCTTATAAGCAAATGTTGATCGCTCATTCTTTGAGCAGAGAATTATGCGATTGCGCTCTCGCGCAATGCCGGAGGCAATCACTTTAAGGCTGCTCCTTCAAAGCATCGCAAAAAAGCAGTAGTACGTTAAATCAAGGTTTTAAATTTTGCGTTGCCAAAAGTGACGAAAGAAGGATAATTAAAATATTTTTTATTAACTATTGCATAACCATATCTTTACTTATTGCTATAAGGGTATATGGTAAACATTTATGCTATAAGAATTTTTCTGGTTTATTAATTAGTATGGAATCGAATCATCAAGTAAAACTAAACCGTCGTCGGTTTTTGTTAAATTCAGCGATGACAGCAGGTGGCATTATTACTACAAATGTTGTTTCCAAATCACGAGTTTTTGCCCAAGCACCTGGTATTATTACCTCTGATAAGATGCGTCCTGCCATACCCTATGGCATAGCTAGTGGAGATATCACGAATAATAATGTTGTGATTTGGAGTAAGAGCGATCGCCCGTCCAGAATGATCGTAGAATATTCCACTAGCCCATCTTTTATCAATGTACAGCGTGTTTTGGGACCACAGGCTTTAGAATCTAGTGACTTTACAGCCAGATTGAATCTCAGAAATCTGCCACCAAATCAACAAATATTTTATCGGGTGTTATTTCAAGATTTAGATTATCAAGACACCTACAGCGAACCTGTAAAAGGCAGTTTCCACACTCCCGCTAACACTGGGCGAGATATCTGCTTTGTTTGGGGTGGAGATACCGCTGGTCAAGGATGGGGTATAAATCCCAAATTCGGTGGGATGAAAATTTACGAAACCATGCGCCAAATGAACCCTGACTTTTTCGTTCACTGTGGCGACATTATCTATGCTGATGGCCCCATTGTTGCCGAAAGAAATCTGGATGATGGCACAATTTGGCGCAACATTACCACAGAAGAAAAATCTAAAGTTGCAGAAACACTGAAAGAATTTCGTGGTAACTATCAATACAATTTGATAGATGAAAACGTCAAACGTTTTAATGCTGAAGTTCCCATGCTGGCACAATGGGATGACCACGAAGTTACAAATAATTGGTATCCAGGGGAATTCCTCAATGATGACCGCTACACAGTTAAGGATGTGAACTTATTAGCACAACGGGCAAGACAAGCATTTTTAGAATATATGCCCATTGACTATACAACAAATAATCTGGAACAAGCCAAAATTTATCGTTCCTTTAACTATAGCCCCTTGTTAGATATTTTCATGTTAGATGAACGTAGCTACAGAGGGCGAAATACTCCCAATAATCAACCAGTACCCGGACTAGACACCGATATGCTGGGTAGCAAACAGGTACAATGGATCAAACAGCAATTACTCACATCCAAAGCTACATGGAAAGTCATTTCCAGTGATATGCCTTTAGGACTGATAGTGCGAGATGGCAGTACAGACTTTGAGGCTTGGGCTAACGCGGACAATGGTGTACCTTTAGGAAGGGAATTAGAACTAGCCGATTTACTCCAATTTATCAAACGCAGAAATATCAAAAACGTTGTGTGGATAACTGCTGATGTCCACTATGCAGCCGCCCACTACTACGACCCCAACAAAGCCCAGTTTCAAGACTTCAAACCTTTCTGGGAGTTTGTCGCCGGGCCTCTCAACGCTGGGACATTTGGGCCAAATCAATTAGAAAATACTTTTGGACCGCAATTGATATTCCAAAGTCTTCCTCCCAATACAGCACCAAATCGCCCCCCAAGCGTAGGTTTACAATTCTTTGGTGCAGTTAAAATAGATTCTGTGACAAAAGTGATGACTGTATCACTACGTAACTTGGTAGGAGAAACTGTTTATAGTGTAGATTTGCCACCGGAAGCTTAATTTTGAAAATCTTAGCAACATTTCGCCAGTTAGATGGAATAAATCTGTCTGCTGGCGAAATGTTGTTTATTGGCTGTATTTTTTGACTACTTGGGGCTAAATGAGCAGCCATGCAGAAAGTTACGATAAGGACTTGATAACCTGTTAGTCCTTTTCGAGGGGTTGTACAAAAAACCCCTGAAAGGGTACTCCCCTCTCGCGCAATTATGGAGTTTAGCGAAGGGTATTTCCAAAACTTTAAGGACTGCTTACAGGAGAGGAAAAAAATGTTTAGCTGTTGATGTCCCACTTGCAGCGTTGGGTTTCAAAATCAAATACTAAGCCACTTGGACATGGCATTATTTGAAGTCCAAAAGCTGTGCATTGATAAAAGCTTTTTACCCCAACGTCATCAAAGTTAGCGTACATTTAATCAAAAGCTAAAGTGCATTTAAACTAATGAACCAATAAATATATTTCAGGGTGTTGAAAAAAATGGATGAATTGATATGCACTTACCTATAATTATCAGTGCCGGATTGTTACTATCTTTAGGTTTGAACGTACCAGTATTGTCTCAATCTCCTATAGAGATAGCACAATCGCCAGCACGTAATAACTTGAATTTTCGGAAATTACAATTTAATCGCAGTTTGTGGAATCAGCAAAATATTTCCAACTATCGCTATACCTTGAGCAACAGTTGCTTTTGTATACCGGAAGCTAGAGGGCCAGTAGTGATTGAAGTACGTAATGGTCAAACAACCTCAATCACTTCTGTAGCTACAGGTCAAGCAGTTGAGCCACAATTTTTTCAAGAATACAATACAATTCCTAAGCTTTTTAATGTGATTCAAGATGCTATTAACCGTCAAGCCTTTAGCCTGAATGTGAGCTATTCTCCTAGACTCGGCTATCCTACCCAAATTAATATTGATTACAACAGTCAGATGGCTGATGAAGAAGTATATCTCACAATTGAAAATTTTGAGGAAATTCAATAGATACTAAACAGATGATTTCGGCTCAATCTCTGCGATGGGGTTAAATAAAGTGCAGGTGTGTGTTCTCGTAAAAATTTACTTTCATTCACTAACTTTCGATAAAACCTAAAACCCAATAACAGAAGTTGCCTTGCGGCGTTGTTCTGGGGATACCTCCAGATAACGCTGCAAAGTCCCCAAATCATTATGTCCACTAATTTCTTGAATGTGTCTTAGCGGGATGCCCGCACTAGACATTTGATTCAGTGCAGTTCTGCTCCCATCTGTGGGTACTAACTCCCTCCAACCCAACCAGTTTAGCAGCTTCGCGGAGAATCTTATCAGCTTTATTTCTATACCCCAATCTATACAAAAGGTATATAGTTTAAATAACAAAAATATAGTCAGATATAGTCAAACATAGTCATTTGTGTTATAGTTGAAGCTGAAAAATATGGACTAAAAAGAAAGAGAAACACAGAGTGTATTGTTAAGCACAAGGAGTTA
>NZ_JACJQU010000044.1 GCF_014696825.1 Anabaena sphaerica FACHB-251
TATTTCTCAAAGGCTGGTTGATTGCTTTGGGATGTTTGATTATTTGGTGGACAGGGGGAATAGTTAGCTGTTTTTGTTTTTGATTAATTGTCTGCTTTTAGAGGGATAAAAGGAGTGAAAACGAGGAAATAGTTAGCTGTTATTTACTTTGATTAATTGTCTGCTTTCAGAGATATAAAAAGGAGTGAGGATGGAAATAGTTGCCCTATTTACACTATAAAATTCAATTGAAATAACTCAGTATAAACACAATCAAGTGGTTGTTTTGGTAATTGAAAAAGTTGAATTATCAGGTTTAGTTCAATTCTCAAACAGGTTGAATTGCATCTAGAAATAGATTCAGTTGAATTGTCAAGCAAATTTACTGACATCTTAAAGCAGATTTACTTGATGTTTAAAGCCATGAGGAAGCAAGGATCAATGAATAAAATTAGGAAAAAACGTAAGAGTTTAAGTTTACGTCTTCAGCCTTATGAGGGTGAACCAATGGCGGAAGTGGTTGATTATTTGAATTCTCTATCAAAGGAAGAGGTCAATCGTAAGGTGTCGGATATTTTGGTGGCCGCTTTGTTACCTTTGGCTCGATATCACAGTGGGGAATATACGCCGGAACAATTGCGTTTTGCTTGTTGGGAATCACAGGATGTTTTAAATAAACATGGTAGTAATCTGCGCTTTGCTTTGGGTGTGGAACAACCACAGTTTGTGCTGCCAAATTATGTTAATACTGTTGCTCCAGTGATGAGTTCAGCTAATCATCATGCCCACAATGGTATGACAGATGTAGAGTCAGATATGTTATCAGATGGACAACAAAAACAACGTCCTTCTACTTTAATCCAAGGTAAGGCTTCATCTCAGGATTTGGATGGATTGTTTGGGGATGATTAACATTTTTATGTTATATTATTTTACTTGGAAGCTGCACATAATTAAGACAACTTCAAACTACTGCTATATCTGAATTTTAATATCTTTAATTCGGTGCAAGCTCAAAGTATATTATCAATGCTGTTGTTGGGTTGTGCCGTTGCTTAACCCAACCTACATTTATTAATCTGATTCTGGTAAATGAGAGTTAACAAGCTGTGCAAATTCTTCTAAAGAATTAACGCTAATTGTTGATATTAGAAGTTGTTTCAAAATATTTATATCCTGAATTTTTCCAATATCTCCGGACAGATTTTCGGGTAAATTACCAAAACGACTAACCAGTAAATCAGAAATATTTTGTTTCAGAGTTTGTTTGGTGGTTTTTTCTATAGCGCGTTGTTCAATGTTAGTTAACAATGGCATTTTTCGTTCCTCCTGATAATGAGCTAATTTTTCTTCAAAACTTAATTGTAAGTCTTCAGATAAAGCCATCATTAAATCAATGACTTTATACAAATCAACAATTTCTTTACGGTTATAACCTCTTTCATAAAGTAATCTAGCTAAGTTCCATTTCCACTGTTCCCTAGCTGACAAATTGCTGTTAGTGGCTTTAGTCTTTAAATGTGCCATTACCACTATAGCAAAAATATTATTACTTTGCTCTAACTCCTCCCATTGATAATCTAGCAGCTTGACGATAGAAAAATTAAAGGTTAATTGACTACTTCCTAAACCATACTGGTAAGAATTAGGTCGCCAGCTTTTAGTTTCATCTCCTAGTATGGCTAAACTAATCACGGGTTTTTGATATAAATCAAAAGCTCGATAGTTGTAGATAAACATTCTTTGGGTAAATTCTTTATCATATTGACTTTGTACTTCTACATGAATTAATATCCAAAGTTCTTGCTTATCTAATAACCACACTTTAAATAATTTATCAGCATGGCGTGTTTCGCTCTCCGCAGATGCGGTAATCTGTTCTAATTCTTTATCTAGGGAAATGGGGGTTTTACTCCAATCTATTTGTTGATATATTTCTGGATAAAAGAAGGCGAGAAATGAATCAAAATAATCTCCTATTGCTTCTTTCCAGGTTTCATCATAGTTAGCTGTAATTTCAGTCATTGTGATTTAAATAGTGTCAATCTTTTTCTAATATTTGTGCAAGATGTACTTGCAAAATTTCAAGATTTGGGTAACTTTATGGAAACCCCATCATATATTTATATGATATCCCAACTCGCGCATATTCTCCCGAATCATCGCCTCTAAGAAGGGCAGTTTCTGTAAATTGCTTTTCTAATTTTGCGAGTAATTCCCTTAGTATGGTTTGTTGTTTTAATGTAGATGCTTCTTTGTACAAATGCACTACTGAGAAGGTAATTTTATTTTTTTGTTCACTTTCTCATCTCATCAATAAGAATCATCGTGAGAAATTTTCAACTTCTCCCCATGATCATCTTCGAGTTCAACAAAAAAATCTCAAGTTGAATCAATCAGGGGTATAGCAACGATTGATAAAAAATTCCGCCATTTGGCGTGAAATGCGGTGAACCAAAAGCGATGCTCCTTTATGAGCCGCCTTCTTGCGATGGGCGAAGGAAGCGATCGCAGCCAGTGGTCTGTTTCTTTCTTCGAGTTATTCATTGCCTAAAACAGAAGCTGATAACTCATCATAGAAACGCCCAAAACCCTGATGATTGCAAAGAGTAGTTATTAAACATTGCCTAAATTGGCTCAAACTAGGCAATGTTTTAGATGTTAAATGAGAGGAATTATAAAATCGTTGAAATTACCTTTGGATAAGTGTTTCAAGCGATATGGCGGAATTTTTTATCAATCGTTGCTATACCCCAATACTACGCCAATTGAATGCCAACTCAGCGCCAATTCAACGCCACTCAAGTAGTTATAACAAACGCCAAAAAACAACGTTTGGGGCATAGCAAGCCATGTCGCAATGTGCATCTCCCTAGTAAGAAGACACCACCCAAACCAGCAGAAAAACCCAGCGTTTTTTGTTTACTTTTTCTCAGTATATGGTTCTGCTATTGCAACATTTTTAAGCTAAATTTGAACGACATCAGCCCCGGCGGATCAAGGTTATTGATTCAAGCCGGATAGACTTCGCACACCATTTAACC